>JBEPVY010000137.1:0-5969 GCA_041690835.1 Vulcanimicrobiota bacterium
TCTCGATCGCCGCGAAATGCCGCTGCGAGAAAAGAAATGCGAGTGCGACCGCTACTGCGATCGCACCCGCTACGGTCACCAGCGTAAAGCGGGTGAGGAACGACACCTACTTGACGAAGCCCCCCGGATAGGCGGGAAACTGGTCGAGCGCCTGCGCGAGCAACGCGACGTGCGTGGTCTCGACGCCGAGGATCGCACCCGCGACTTGCGCGAGCGTACGATCCGTGAGATCCGGCAGGACCGAGAGATAGGTGCTGGCCGCTTTCTCTTCCACGCTCTTGGCGAACGCGAGGATATCGTGTTCGGTCTTGAGCGGCGGATACTCGAGTTGAGCGGTCGCGGACGTCGGCGCACCGCCGCCCGCCTTCACCGCCGCGATCAGCGCGTCGCGGTGCGCCATGTGATCGGCGCGAAACGTGGCTGCGACGGTTGCGACGTGCGCCGAGAGGAGCCCGGTCGCCCCGGCATCGTCGTAGGCCTTGATGCCCGCGCGCTCGAGTTCGATCGCGGCGTTGAGGATCGCGATATCGCCCGGGACCGCTTTCTCGGCGGCTTGAACGAACGCGGTCAGGAGCGGCGCGCCGAGCAGACCGAGCGCGGCACTCGAGAAGAGCAGCCCGGAACGTTTCAAATCGGCTGCCCTTGGGTGAGCGTGTAGTACGCCGGCGACTGCACCCATTTGCCGTTGACGTACTTGAGCGTCGCGCTCGCCTTCGGCTTGGTCGGGCAACACATCGGAGCCGTCTTGTTATAGTACGGACCCGAGAGCACGAGCGAGTCGTTCGCGCCGTTGGAGCCCCGTACGATCTTCGCGGTGAGCGTACAGCCGTTGTCGACGGTCACGTTGCGCACGACCTTGTTGGTCTTGGGGTTGTACCCGAAGACGGTGATGGTGGCCGCTCCGCAATCGGCGCCGGTCTGATGGCTGCTGACGACCAGTTGATCGACGGTCTGCATCGCGAACTCGCCCGCGCCGACGATGGTCGCCTCCTGGAGCGGGAACCACATCCCGCCGCCGTGCGTCTTGGTCACCTTGTCGAGCGGCGCGCCGTTCATCGGCGACTGGTAGCGTAGCGTGTAGGTGGTGTTGTCGATCTGATAGATCGAGATGTACCACTGATAGAACTTCGTGCCGCTATCCGTCCCGACGAGCTTCTTGCTCGCGACCGCGCGCCACTGGCTGTGCATCGCTTGGCCGGCCATATAGAGCATGACGTTCTGGGTGACGGTTCCGGGCGGCGCCGGACTGAACGTATAGTGAGCCGGCTCTTCCGCCCGCAGCCCGATCGGGAGCACGACGGCCAGAGCCAGAGCAAGAGCGAGCAACGATCGAGTAACGCGCATGAGCACCCTCCAGACAGATGTGAGCAAAAGGCTCGCTCACGACTTCGACAACGTTCCGTCCGGCTACTTGCGTTCCCAGAGCCAGCGGGTATAAGCAACCGTCAATCCGGCCCGCCGGAAGTTGCGCTCGGACGTGCTCGCGACGGCTGCCGCGCAGCGTACGTAGACGGCGCCCGCCTCTTGAAGCAGTTTGATCCGGTGGCGGAGCAACGCCAACTGGAGACCCTGGCCTCGCGCCCACGGCATGGTGCCCCCGAAGAAGAGACCCGCCATTTCGGCTTCCGTACCGAGCGCGGCGTTTGCCGCGATCCGCCCATCGATCAGCACCTCGAGCGCGGTCACGCTCGGAACCGAGGCGATCGTCGCGCCGACCTCATAGGCGTCGGCTTCGACCGGCTCTCCGTCCGCATAGGCCTCGGCCGCAGATTGCCCCCAAGCACGCGCGTCGGGCGCGACCCGAATCCGGGCGTCGTAGGCGCCCTCGAGTTCGCGCAGATCGCCGATCAACACGTTCTGCGACTCGACCGGCAGGTACCCGTGCGCGGCCAGTCGTTGTCCGAGCGAGATATCCGAGAGAGCGCTGACCATCGCGCGCGCCGGCACGTTCCGTTCCGCGAAGAACGCGGTGATGCGCTCGATGTCGTCGTCGGTGACCGGCGCCTCGATCCCGAGGCAACCCGCCTCGTTCATGGGCGAGGTCGGCCCGAAATATCGCGCTCCGCCGCCGGCGACGGCGATCTCACCCTGCATCGGCTTCGGAAAGACGCGTTGTGCAACGAGCAAACACTCGCTCGTCCCATCCCGCTCCGCCCGCTCCGCCGCCTCACCATGCTCCCGCCCAATCAACATAAGGCCTACCTTGAACACCATACCTCTCGTGTCATCCCGAGCGTAGCGAAGCGTAGTCGAGGGACGACGCCAAGCATCAGCCTTCGAGGGGCAGCTCCCACAACGTCCGCGCAAACGCGATCTTCAACCCCGCACGCAGAGCATTGCGCTCAGACGAAGACCCCGCACTCGTCATGGCTCGGACCTGCGCCACCCCCGCGTCCTGCAGAAGCGCGATCCGATGCCGGATCAAAGCCGACTGCAAGCCCCGCCCGCGCGCCCACGCAAGCGTATTGCCGAAGATCAGACTCCCCATATCGCCGCAGACGTCGAGCGCCGCAACCGCCGCGATACTCCCGTCGATCCGGATCTCGAGCGGAACGACCGACGATGTCGATGCGACGACGTCGCCCGTCACGTCGATGTCGGGCGGCGGCGCATCGCCGTCCGCATAGACCTCGGCACCCGCCCGTCCCCACGCGCGCAGATCGGTCGCACGGGCCACCCGCGGATCCAATGCGCCCGTCATGTCGCGCAGATCTCCGAGCAACACGTTCTGCGTCTCGATGCGTACGAACCCGCGCGCGTCCAGACGCTCCGCAAGGGACGGGTGCGAAGAAACCGTCGAGATCGCGCGAATCGGACCGCCCCGCTCTCGGAAAAACGCGACAACGCGCTCGACATCGTCGGCAGAGACGGGCCCCGCAGTGCCCATCCAGCCGTCCGTGTTCAACGGCGACAACGGGCCGAAGAATCGCGCGAATCCGCCGGCCACGCATATCTCGGCCTGCGACGGGTGCGGAAACACGCGCCGGATCGCCTCGAAGCGCGTGCGCTGCGCCTCTTGTTCCACCCGTTCAGCGTTCAACATGAGAGAGCTTCCCTTTGTCATGCCGAGGTGAGTACGCTCGCGTGATAAGCGCTACATCACTGGGTAGGAGGCGCTAGTGATCGATGAAGTTCGAGGCTTCGGACATCGTCGGTTCGAGTTTGAGCGCCTCGTGCGCATAACGTCGGTGCTCGGGCGCGCCGTTGACGAGAACCTGCACCGTGACCTCGTGGGGAGTTACCCCCGTCACGACGCCCTCACGATTCTCGCCGGGAATCGAGACGTGGTCTCCCGCTTTTAGCAAATGGCCCGCTGGCTGCTTCGACATGCTGGCTACCTTCTGACTATGGCCGGGATTCTGCTGTGTCGTCCCACGTGCGTACGATTTTGTAATGAGGTTCGTCGCCAACACTCCGCGTGCGACGCATCAGCCGAAACGCACCGCCGTCGGTCTCGGCGCTCAGCAGCGCTCCGCCTACCGTGGTATCGTCGTCGGGCAGCGTATGGTCGCCATTCGACAGGTTCTCGAACGTCACCACCTCGGGGCCGCCGACCTCGAACGTCGGATCGCCACTCGTCGCAGTGCAACGACATAGCCACATCTTCCATGAGGCGGCCTTATCGGTGTGGGCGAGGTGCTGTTGATGCTGGTCCCACGCGCTCTGGAGCGACCGAAAGTCGTCGTGCCCGCCGATCCAGAGAAGCGCGACGACGCGGTGACCGTCGTTCGAGGCCATCACAAGCGCCGACGTGACGTGACGCTCGCGTTGGAACAACTCGATCCGCGTCTCCGCCGCCGCGATGGCGGCATGCTGACGATCCGGTTTGGTATGGAATTCCGCGAGGGCGATCCACGCACCGGAAGCGGCGAGGGCGAGATCCGGACCGGTTTCCCGGTGATCGACGTTCGTGTGCGGCCGGACATGGTCCGTAGCGGTTCCCTGATGAAAGCGTGACACGAACGTACCCCTTTTCCGAGGTGGCTTCTTAGTTGCTCAATTCCGATGGTTCCCGGAATCGCGCATCCGAAACATTCCTCGGAGCTTCGCCGGGCCACAAGCCGATCGCGTCGCCACCGTTTCGGCGGTCAGATCCCCGCGTACCATTGGTAGCCTTGGTCTTCCCAGTAACCGCCGCCGCCGCCGTAGATGGTGCCGAGCGACGAGACGACTTCGATACGCTGCACCCACTTGGCGGACTTGTACCCGAGTTGGGTCGGCACGCGTAGACGAACCGGCGCGCCGTGATCCGGATCGAGCGGCTTGCCGTTGAGGCGCAGTGCGAGCAACGCCTGCGGGTGCCGCGCTTGCTGCATGTCCAGGCTCTCGTAGTACGGCGTCCCCTGCGGGTCCACGTCGAGGCAACGGAAGACGACGTACTTCGCGCCCTCGTTCGGTCGCGCGAGGTCCAGCACGTCGCTCAGACGCACGCCGCTCCACTTGCCGATCGCACTCCAGCCTTCGACGCAGTCGTGGCGCGTGATCTGCGTCTGCTGGGCGATCTTCTCCAGGTGCGGCAGTGTAAACGCAAGCCGGTTCTCGACCGCGCCGTCGACGATCAAGCGATACGACGAGAACGCATCCGCGCGATAGCCCGCGTAGCGCGCGTCCGTCGGCGTATCGAAGCCGTTGATGCGGAACTGCGTGTCAACGTCGGCATCGCGATACTCGCGCGCCATGCCGCGCGTTCCGATCAGCAGATGGTTCAGACCCTCGGCCGACCCGAGCACGCGGTGCACGCCGTCGTTATTATTGAGGGCGGTTCCGATCGGCGAGCACGCCGCCAGCGCCGCTCCGATCGAACTCGCGACGAAAAGCTTGCGGTTCACGTCTCGCTCCGTTCGTGTTCGCCCGGCCGGTACCAGCCCGTGATCATCGTGCGCATCTGATTGAGGAACCCTTGGGTCGCGACCTGGAAGACGTGCACGAACAGGAAGCCGATCAGCAAGAACATCCCGACGAAGTGCCAAAGCCGCGCGAACTGCCGGCCGCCGAAGAGCCAGGTGAGCGGCTGCGCCATCGCATCGACACCGGGCGAAAGCGCCAGCCCCGAGAGCACGACTAGCGGCGCGATCACGAAGCCGATCGTCGTGTAGGCCGCCTTCTGCAGTGGGTTATACGTATCGTACGGCGGCGGTTCTTTACGCAACTTCAAATAGTAGGCTTGCATCGGCCAGAGTTTGCCGAGGTCGCTCGGACGCAGGATCATCTTCTGGATGGTGCCCTTGATGAGCCCGGAGATCACCCACGCGACCCAGCAGATCGAAGCGATCCAGCCGAAAAAGAGATGCCAGCGGCGGCCGTCGGCCAGGTTCTGCTCGGCCGGAATCGTCAGCCAGCCCGGAAAGCCACGCGCGCCCCTGCCGCCCATGCCGTCATCCGTCCAACCAAGCCAGCCCGTGGTCGTGACCGTCCGCCCGAACAGGGTGGTCGTGCCAGCCCCGTCGCTTGGCGAGTCGATCGAGAGCACCCGCCGAGCGGGATTGGACTTATCGGACGCGTCCAGGTACGGTGCGGCGTTGAATATCTGCAGTCCGGACGAGACCAGCACCAAGAACGCGACCAGCCAGACCCAATGGGCCAGGCGCGTGACCAGGCTATAGCGATGGACGGCGGGCTTCATCATCCCCACTATAACGCAGGCCAGGCTCCGGCGGATGAAATTGCGAAAACCGTCTCTCGCCTATGGGATTTTCAACGATCCGCGTTTCGTCCGCCGAGGGACTCGCCCGCGTGGCGCTCGCGCGCCCGGACGTCCGAAACGCCTTCAACGCCGAGGTCATCGCGGAGTTGCGAACCGCTTTTGAGGATCTCGGTCGCGAACCGAGCATCTTCGCGATCGTCCTGTCCGGCGATGGCAAGGTCTTCTGTGGCGGCGCGGACGTGCACTGGATGAGCGCTTCGCTCGAGCTCGCGCACGAACAGAACGTCGCCGACGCGCAGGCCATGAGCGACATGTTCCGCGCGAT
>JBEPVY010000138.1:0-5961 GCA_041690835.1 Vulcanimicrobiota bacterium
ACGATCGCCAAGATCGCGACCGGCATCGCCGACGACATCGTCGGCGCGTTGGTGCTCGCGGCGCGCGTGCCGATCGTGATCGCACCCGCCATGAACTCCGCCATGTACGAGCATCCCGCGACCCAGGCGCATCTGCAGACGTTGCGCGCGCGCGGAGTGACGATCGTCGAACCCGAGCGCGGCTTTCTGGCTGAGCGCGAGAGCGGCACCGGCCGGCTCGCCTCCGAAGAGCGATTGCTCGAAGCGCTCGCGATCGCGATCCGTCGCACGCAATCCTTGCAGGGCAAACGCGTCGCGATCACCGCCGGTCCGACTCACGAAGCGTTCGATCCGGCGCGCTTCGTCGGCAACGCGTCGACCGGTGCGACCGGCATCGCGCTCGCACGCGAAGCGGTCGCGCGCGGCGCGGCCGTCACCTTGATCCTCGGCCCGACCTCGCTCGAACCGCCGGCCGGCGCGTGCGTCGTGCGGGTGACGACCGCGCGCGAGATGCACGACGCGGCCATGCGAGATGCGGTCGGTGCGGATATCGCGATCGCAGCGGCCGCCGTCGCGGATTGGCGCCCGGCCGAATACTCGCCCGAAAAGATCAAGAAGACCGACGCCGATCTGGTCGTGCGCATGACGCGCAACCCGGACGTGCTCGCCCGCATCGGCGATCGCAAAGGCTCGACGTTTCTGGTCGGATTCGCCGCCGAGACGACCGATCACGAAGCCGCCGCGCGCGCCAAGATGGCGCGCAAACATCTCGATGCGATCGCCGTCAACGACGTGCGCGACGGTCGCGGCTTCGGCACCGGCACCAACGCGCTGACGCTGCTCTACGGGCAGAGCGGCCGCATCGACCTCGGCGAAGCCGACAAGCCGACCCTGGCCGCGCGCCTGCTGGATGCGATCGAACGCCTGATGGAAGAAGCCTGATGCTGCTCGCGATCGACGTCGGCAACACCGAGACCAAACTCGGCGCATTCGCGCCCGGCAGCGCCGAGCTGCTCCGTTCGTGGCGCGTGACGACCGATTCGCGCCACACGCTCGATGAGTTCGGCGTGCTCTTGATGCAGTTGATCGCCGCCGCCCACCTGGCGCCCGAGGCCTTTCGCGCGGTCGTGGTGGCCAGCGTCGTACCCAAAGTCGACGCCGTCATCGACGCGGCGTGCCGGGCATTTCTGGGCGTCGCGCCGGTCTTTCTCAAGTCGCACAAGCAGACCCTGATGCCGGTCCACACGGAGCGCCCATCCGAAGTCGGCGCGGATCTGGTCGCAGCCGCGATCGGCGGGCGCGCGCGCTTCGGCGCGCCCTTGATCGTGATCAGCTACGGTACCGCGACGGTCTTCACCGCGATCGACGCGACCGGCGCATATGCGGGCGTCGCGATCGCGCCGGGGATCAACATCTCGATCGACGCGCTCGTCGGACGGACCGCAAAACTTCCCCAGATCGCGCTCGAAGATCCGGGCCACGCGCTCGGGCGGACCACCATCGAGGCGCTTCAGGCCGGCATCGTCTACGGCTTCGTCGGCCAGACCGAGGCGCTGGTCGCGCGTTTCCGCACCGAGATGGGAACGCCCGCGAAGGTCGTCGCGACCGGCGGACTGGCCGAAGTGGTCGCGCGTCACTCGCGCGTCATCGATGCGGTCGATCCCCATTTGAGCCTCGAAGGCCTCCGGCTCTTCCACGCCTCGCTCTGCTGACCCACGTCACTATTTCGCTGATAAATCGTCCCTAAGTGCGAATTGCCCTTATCGTGAATGTCGCACCCTTCGTGTAAGGTGGTGGCTAATTGCACTAATCACTCGATACACGAAGGAGCAGCATTGCTGAAGAAACGATGGATCGCCGGCGGGATCATCGCCGCAGTCGCCCTGGCCGCATGTGGCGGCGGATCGTCCAGCTCTACCGGCACGAACGTCGTGCCCGCAACCGCGCCGGTCGTTCCGGCTGCGCCGGCCGGAGAACCCGGCGTACGCGCGTCGGTCACCAGCACGATCCAGGATCACAGTTTTGAAAGCGGCGGCTTCACCTACTGGCGTCAGTGCGGCAGCGTGGCAAGCGCGCTGATATCGACCGCGCAACACCAATCGGGCACCAAAGCCGATCTGAACGGCCGGACCGTGAAGCCGGAAGTCAACGGTACCGAAGGCGTCTGTCAGCAACTGGTCATTCCGGCCGGCGGCGTGATCACGTTCTGGGTCTACGAAGGCACCAACGATACGATCTCGTACGTCGATCAGGAAGCCGATCTGTTGAGTTCCGCAAATCCGACGGCCGTCGTGAAGCAGCTCTTCAAAGAAGCGGCGACGACCGGCGGCTGGGTGCAGCGCAGCTACGACGTAAGCGCTTACGCCGGGCAGACGCTCTGGCTCTACTTCGGCGTCAAGGGCAACGGCTACGCCAACGACTACGTGTATCAATACGTCGACAACGTCGCGTGGGGTACGGGCGGAACGTCGACACCGGCACCGACGCCGACGCCGACGGGCAACCCGACCGCAACGCCGGTTCCGACCGCAACGCCGGTGCCGACTGCAACACCTGTTCCGACCGCGACGCCGGCACCGACGCCGACGCCGGCGTTCCCGTGCAACAACACGAAGTTCACCGCTGATCAAGCCGCATTCGCAGCCGGTACGCTGAGCGGCGATCAGGAAGAGAACGTCTGTGGTGCCGTGACGCAGGTGCTCGCGAAGAAACACACCGCGAGCGGCAATCATGGCTACTACTACGTGCAACTCCCGTCCGGGTATAAGATCGAGATCATCTGCAACCTGGATGCCATGGCGGGCGGCTCGCTGCCTCCGCCGACGACCTGGCCGTGGGTCGCGGTCGGCAACTACTCCTACGTCCAAGGCCGCTACTACTACGATAGCGCGAGTAGTCAGGGCATCGACTGGACCGAGGATGATACCGGCTCGTGGCCGACCCGCGGATTCGTCGTGATCAACGGAGTCAAATACAACTAGATCCCGCCATAACGGACGGACCATCGGAGAGAGGAGCGAGCGTTCGCTTCTCTCTTTTTTCTTAAGCATTCTTTACCGGAATCGACGCAAAAAGATCTTCCCACCCGAGGGGACATTTGTCTGAGCCGGAGAACCGTCTGGGGATAATCCGAGTCCTCTTTGCACGCTTGCATGGGATGGGCTCGTTGTTGTTTTTGGACTATTCTGAGGAGAGCGAGTGCGACACAAACACCTAGGCGGGCTCCTGGCGCTGACGATCCTGGCCGTTGCAGTTGGCTGCAATGGCAGTGGATCCGGCACCACGACGCCGGCTACCCCCGTCCCCGCCCCGGCCAGCGGACCGTTCACGGTCATCACCGGCGGTAGCACCTTCCTCGACGTGCCCGGAGTCGGCATCACCACGGCCGGCGCCATGACGCTCCCCGCCCCGACCTCGGGTGGCGGAACCGCCGGCACCTTTACGGTGAGCGCCACCAACCCGGTCGCGACCGCCCTCCTCGGAGACAAGAAGCCCGCCTCGGTCGCCGGTGCCAATGGCATCTGGTACCTGACCTTGACCTTCAAGGGGCAGGTCGTCATCCCGGCGCTCCCCTCGTTCCAGCTCGAGTTCGCCACCCCGCAGCCGTCTACGGTCGTCTACTGGTCGGCCATCTACGACTCATCCGCTTCGACGTGGACCGAGCCGTGGTCCGGCCCCGGCGGCTTGATCAACGGTGGCAGCACCCTACAGATCCCGGCCAAGCTCGCGACGCCGTACACCTTCAAGGCGAACGTGGCCTACACGATCGCCATCTACACGGCGCCGGCCACGCCGACGCCGACCCCGAGCCCGACGCCGACGCCGTCGCCGACGCCGAACACCCCGACCCCGTCGCCGACCCCGAACGCCATCTCCAATGGCGACTTCGAGACCGGTGGCGCGATCGCGCCGTGGTACATCTGCCGCACCGGCCACCCGAGCCTGGCCGGCTC
Source organism: Vulcanimicrobiota bacterium (assembly GCA_041690835.1). Taxonomy (GTDB): domain Bacteria; phylum Vulcanimicrobiota; class Vulcanimicrobiia; order Vulcanimicrobiales; family Vulcanimicrobiaceae; genus JALYSX01. The sequence continues at coordinate 3,933 of JBEPVY010000138.1, forward strand.
GGTGAACGCGAACCCTGTCGATGAGACCCCGGCCCCGTCCTACACGCAGGCCCCGACCACCGTGGTTCCGCCCCTGGGCGCCACCCCGATTCCGGATCCGGCCGTCGTGACGAGCATCGCCGCAGCCGCGGTCGGCAACCCGAATACCGCGCCGCATGGCGGCACGCACGCAGCTCAGATCGGTCAGATCCTGACCGGTGCAGGCAACGCACGTGAAAAGGGCATCGTCGGCATCTGTCAGGACGTTACCGTCCCGGCTGCGGTTACGAATCCCACCATCGTGTTCTGGGTCTGGGAAGGCGGCAACGTCGGGAACTTCTCGAACGCGGATGTCGAAGCCGACATCTTCTCGGGCGCGACCTGGACGACGGGCGGCCTGAGCACGAGCGGTGCGACCTACAGCGGCAAGCAGACGGTGGCCAATCCGACCGCCACGCTCTTCGCCGAGACCAACTGCTACAACAACACCGGGACCTCGGGCGGAACCGCGACCACCGCCTACCCCGACTGCACCGGCCAAGCCGCTGCGCCCACCAACCGTGGTGGCCAGTGGGTCAAGAAAGGCCCGTACAGCCTGAATGCCTACGGTGGCACGAGCGTCACGGTCCTCCTCGGCGTCTGGAGCAGCTCCAACAGCGCCGGGTACTACGACTATCTGTACGCGGACGACATCGTCCTCACGCACAGCTAGACTCTTCGATTCCAGACGGGTGTGAAAACGGGGGCGGCTTTTAAAGCCGCCCCCAAACTCCATTTTTAGATTTCGGCCTTCACGGCCGAGGAGAACGCGGATGAAACGAACGCTATTAGCTGCGATCGTCGCGGCAGGTCTGTTGGCCGGTTTCGGCTGTAGCGGTGGAGGCTCGGGCACATCCGTCGCTCCCCCCGCGCCGAACCAACCGGCCAGGATAGGGTCGGCAAAATTCACCCTCAATATTCCGGTCGCAGCGACCGGTTCGTCGACCAAGAAGCCTGCCTACGTCTCGGCCGGTACGCAGTCGATCACGTTCTCCGGCTCGGGCATCACGACACAGACGCTCGCGCTCGCGCCGCTTCCGAATGCGAACTGCCCCCTCTCCGGCAGCTTCTACACGTGTTCGCTCAACTTCAGCGCTCCGGTCGGCAACAGCAATCTCACGGTTGCGACCTTCGCGAGCACCAACGGTAGCGGAACGCCGCTCTCCATCAACACCGTGCCGATGACCATCGTGCAAGATCAGGTCAACTCGGTTCCGGTGACGCTCAACGGCGTCGTCTCGACCCTGGTGCTGACGCTCTCGCCGTCCGCCGTCACCGCAGGCACGTCGACCGCGATCACCGCATCGCTCGGCGGCCAAGATGCCGCCGGCGATTCGATCGTCGGCCCGGGCTCGTTCGTCGACGCGAACGGCAATGGGTTCACGCCGACCTTGCAGTCCTCCGACACCACCGACTTCGCGGTCGGAACGCAGACCGGCTACTCGTGGCCGATCTCGTACAACGGTGCGGCCGTCGCCGCGCCGACCATCACGCTGAGCGCCGGAACGCTCGCCAACGCGACCGGACAGATCACCGTCAACCCGGCACCGACCTCGTCGCCGGGCGGCACCAACGTGATCACCAACGGCACGTTCGCCGCGAACTCGTTCGACGGCAGCAACGGCTGGTATCGTTGCTACGCGACCCGCGAGACGACCACCGGCATGACGCCCGTCAACGCATCGCCCGCCCCCGTCAACCAGTTGACGGTCGTCCCCGGTGCGACGTCCGCGCCCTCGGCCGGACCCGCGACCGACGTGACCCAACAGACCGCCGTACCCGGCGGCAATGCGACCCCGCCGAGCGGCAACGCCCAGTTCGCGCTGGTCGGCTACTCGACACCGAATCCGACCGCCAGCCCGTTCGCCGTGATCGTGCAGAAGGGGAACACCGGTATCTGCCAAGACATCGCGTCGGTTCCGGCCGCTGGATCGCTCACCATGAACGTCTTCGAGGGTGGCGACGACAACTGGTCCAAATCGGACTCCGAAGCGGATCTCTATCCGGCCGG
>JBEPVY010000139.1:0-5940 GCA_041690835.1 Vulcanimicrobiota bacterium
TGCGCCCGCGCGACGAAGCGGCCGGCGCGATCGAGAGCCCGTCGGAACGGAGCGCACGGATCGCGATGCTCTGCGAGTTGGCCGACGGCAAGCCGCACGTCGTGCTCGCGCCCGTCTCGGCGCTGCGCCAGTACACGTTCTCGCCCGCGACGCTGGCCGCATCGCGCACCCGTCTGCGGCCCGGCGACGAGCCGGGTTGGGACGAGCTGCAACGCACGCTCTTCGCGCTCGGCTACGAACGCTCGGACGTCGTGAGCGCGGTCGGCGAGTACGCCGTGCGCGGCGGCATCCTGGACGTCTTCGCCGCTACCGGGGACGCCCCGACGCGCATCGAGTTCTTCGGCGATCAGATCGAGTCGCTCCGGTCCTTCGATCTCGTCACGCAGCTCAGCACGCACGCGCTCGACGTCATCGAGATCGCCCCGTGGATCGAACCCGACGACGATAGCGCGCGCGGCACGGTGCTGGATTTCTTGCGTCCGGACGCGCTCGTGGTGTTCGACGAGCCGGCGATGCTGGTCGCGATCGAACGCGCGCTCGACGAAGAGCTGACGCGCGAGCAGCACATCCTGCTGGCCGAGTCCGAGTCCGGCGAGTTCCCGGTCCGCGATGAGGACGTCGCCGAGGCGCTGCTCTCGGAGCAGATCGCCGCGCATACGTCGCTGGATGCGCTTGCGGGGGCGTTCGCGGCCCGCAAGACCCTCGTCTTTCCGGGCGGCATCGAAGGCACGCCCGCGGCCTGGCTGCCGGAGACCGGCGCATCCGTCGTGCTCGAGTGCCGGCCCGCCGAACACTACAATCGCCAGATCGACATGTTCGTCGGTGCGGTCCGCGAGAAGATCGCGGCGGGCGAAGCGATCACGATCGTCACGACGGCGGTCGCGCGCACCGGCGACATCCTCCACGGTGCGAACATCGACGGCGTCGCCGTCGTCCACGGCAGCATCGAAGCCGGCTTCTCGTTGCCGGATCTGCGCACGCACGTCCTCGGCGATCGCGAGATCTACGGTCAGCCGCCCAAACGCGTCAAACTACGCGCCGTCAAAGAGGGCGTGCCGGTCACGCTCGCCGATCTCAAGGTGGGCGACTACGTGGTCCACGCGATCCACGGGATCGGCCAGTATCTGGGTCTGCGCGAACTCACGATTCTGGGCGCCACCCAGGACTATCTCGATCTCGCTTATGCGGGCAGCGACAAGATGCTGGTGCCGGTCACCCAGATGCATCAGGTCACGAAGTTCGCGGCCTCCGACGGCGGCGCGCCGCGGCTCTCGAAGATGGGCGGCGCGGACTGGGTGCGCTCCAAGTCGCGCGTCTCCGAATCGCTCGCCAAGATCGCGGACGGTCTGGTCGCGCTCTACGCCGATCGCGAACTCGCGCGCGGCCACGCCTATCCGCCCGACACGCCCTGGCAGGGCGAGCTCGAAGAGGCCTTCCCCTACGAACCGACCGTCGATCAGGCCAAAGCGATCGCCGAGACCAAAGCGGATATGGAACGCTCGCAGCCGATGGACCGGCTGGTCTGCGGCGACGTCGGCTACGGCAAGACCGAGGTCGCGATCCGCGCCGCCTTCAAGGCGATCGCGGATAAGAAGCAGGTCGCGGTGTTGGTACCGACCACGCTGCTCGCGGATCAGCACTATCACAGCTTCGCGGCGCGCTTCGCGGGCTTCCCGATCCGGGTCGAAGAGCTCTCGCGCTTCACGCCCAAACCCAAACAGAAAGAGACGCTCCGGGATCTGGCCGAGGGTAAGGTCGATATCGTGATCGGCACTCACCGGCTCTTGCAGAAAGACGTCGCGTTCGCCGACCTCGGCTTGATCGTGATCGATGAGGAGCAGCGCTTCGGCGTGATGCACAAGGAGCGGCTCAAGGAGTATCGCACCAGCGTCGACGTGCTGACGCTCTCGGCGACGCCGATCCCGCGCACCCTGCACATGTCGCTGGTCGGCGTGCGCGATCTCTCGCTGATCCAGACTGCGCCCAAGAACCGCATGTCGGTCAAGACCTTGGTGGTACCGGCCAGCGACGGGATCGTCGCGCGCGCGATCGCATCGGAACTGGATCGCGGCGGCCAGGTCTACTATCTGCACAACCGGATCGAGTCGATCTACGCCGTCAAGAACGCGCTGCAGAAGCTCGCGCCGCGCGCCCGCATCGCGGTCGGTCACGGGCAGATGCACGAGAACGAACTCGAGCCGGTCATGCAGGCCTTCATCGCGGGGGAGCTGGACGTCCTGGTCGCGACCACGATCATCGAGAACGGATTGGACATCCCGAACGTCAACACGATGATCGTGCACGACGCGGATAAGTTCGGGCTCGCGCAGCTCTATCAACTCCGCGGGCGCGTCGGCCGCTCGAACCATCAGGCCTACTGCTACCTGCTCTACGCGGCGCACAAGGCGCTCAGCGAAGACGCGAAGGCGCGTCTCGAAGCGATCCGCGAGTTCACCCACCTGGGTTCCGGTCTGCAGATCGCGATGCGCGATATGGAGATCCGCGGCGCGGGCAATCTGCTCGGAGCGGCGCAGTCCGGCTTCATCGCCTCGGTCGGCTTCGATACGTACTGCCAGCTGCTCGCCGAAGCGATCGCGGAGCGCAAGGGCATGGGCACGTCGCTCGAAGAGAAGCGCGAAGCCGTCATCGACGTCAAGATCGATGCGTTCATCCCGAACGACTACATCCCGCAGGTCTCGCAGAAGATCGCCGTCTACCAGCAACTCGCGAAAGCGCGCTTGCAGGACGAGGTCGAAAAGATCGCCGAGGGCGTCCGGGACCGGTTCGGCGCGTTCCCGCGACCGCTCCACAACCTGGTCGAGTTGACGAAACTGCGCGCGATCGCTTTGCACAAGAATGTGACCAGGGTCATCGTCGATGAGAAGCGCCTCACGCTCGGGGTCGGCGCCGCATTCGAACTCGATCCGTCCGCGATCCCGCGATTCCAGTCGTTGACGAAGAACCGATTCCGGTTCGCCGAGGGAAAGATCTTGGTCGATCTGCCGCCGTTACAACCAGGCGAGCGAGCGGAGACGGGTTGGATGCCGTTGCTCCGCGATCTGCTCGAAGCGATGTAGTCGGAAGGCTCACGGCGGTTCGGCGCCAACCACCCACGTGCACACATGCATTGGAGATACGAGTCGCGCGACGCGCACGGTGCCTACGACGTCCGCAGCGACCTGATCGCGCACCTTCAGGCGCGCGCCACCGACGACTCCGACATCGATGCGGCCGCGCTCGTCTTCGGCGAGCTGGTCGCAAACGTGGTCCGGCACGCCCCCGGCCCGATCTCGATCGCCCTCGAATGGCACGCCGGCATCGCGGTCCTTCGCGTCCGCGACAACGGCCCCGGCTTCGACTGGCGCTCGATCGAGGCGCCCGAGCCTCTGGCCGAGAGCGGCCGGGGCCTGTTCATCATCCGGACCTTGGCCGAGCACGTCCGGGTGCTCCGGTGCGAGCCGGGAATGGAGACGGTCGTCTGGCTGCCGGTCCGGAGCCGGGCCGGCCAAACAGGACCGCCCGGCTCGATTACCTAACGTAGTGCGGTCGCGGCGTCGATATTTCGGCCCGCGTTTCCTTAGCCATTACTCCTTTTTTCGTGGAGCGGACATGCCGAAACTTCACCGCGTAATCGCGGCCATCACCACCGTCGCCCTGAGCGCCTCGCTCGTAGCCTGTTCGGGCGGCGCGATCGCGACCGTCAACGGTCAGGCGATCTCCAAGAGCGACTTCGACGCCAAACTCGAAGGCGGACAAGCCGCGAAGAGCACGCTCCAGCAGATGGTGCAGGAAGCGCTCCTCGACCAGTACGCCAAGCAGAACAACATCACGGTCAGCGACGCGGAGATCGCGGCGAAAGAGACCGAGATCAAGGCCAACTTCCCGAACGGTTCGTGGGACGATATGCTGAAGCAGCGCGGTCTCACCGAGGCCGACGTCTCGAACCTGCTGCGCCAGCAGATCCTGGTCGACAAGGCCGTCGGTAAGGACATCAAGATCGACGACGCGCAGATCAAGGCGTACTACGACAAGAACCACGCCGCGTTCGACAAGCCGGACCAGGTCCGCGCGCGTCACATCCTCGTTCCCGATATGGCGACCGCGCAAAAGGTCGAAGCGGCCCTCAAGGGCGGCGCGAAGTTCGAGGACCTCGCCAAGCAATACTCGACCGATCCCGGCAGCAAAGATAAGGGCGGCGATCTCGGATTCTTCCGCCGCGGCCAAATGGTCCCCGCGTTCGAAAAGGTCGCCTTCAGCGCACCGATCAACGCGATCAGCGCACCCGTGAAGTCGCCCTTCGGGTACCACATCATCCAGGTCGAAGAGCGACAGGTCGGCGAGAAAGCGACGCTCGCAAGCGCGCACGACAAGATCGCCGATCTTCTTCGTGCCCAACAGGAACAGCCGCAGATCCAGCCGTTCATGGCCGGCCTGACGACGAAGGCGAACATCGTGATCAACGATCCGCGCTTCGCCGGCTTGTTCCCGACGCCGCCCCCGGCCGCCGCACCGGCCGTCACGACCGCCGCCACCCCGGCGCCGGCCGCCACCTAAACCCCGCTCTCGCAGAGCAAAGCCCCGGCGTACTACGCCGGGGCTTTTTTTGTTCTGCTCGCGTCCTGAGGAGCGCAGTATGCGCGTCTAGAAGGACGCGGTGATGGTGCGGATCGTGGGACTCGGGCCGGGCGACCCCGGCTTGTTGACGCTCGGCAGTCTGGACGCGCTACGCGCGGCCGAGCGCGTGCTGCTGCTCGCGGTGCCCGCCGATCTCGCGGCGTTTCTGGAATCGCGGGGCGTCCGCGCCGAACGGATCGGCGGCGATCGCGCGGCCTTGATCGTGCGCGGTGCGATCGACGAAGTCGCCGGGTTCGCGGGCGAACTGGACGCACGCACGACCGCGATCGGCGTACTCGGCAATCCGCTCTCGGACTTCCCGGGTCTCCCGCCGTTGCTCCACGCGCTCGAAGCGCGCGATGCGAAGGTCGAATTCGTACCGGGCGTCCCCCATGCGACGCTCTCCGCCGCGATGAACTTGCCGCTCGTCCCGCTACCGCCGGGCTCGAGCCATCACTCGTTCGACGATCTGGTCGAGATCATGGCGCGCCTACGTTCGGGCTGCCCGTGGGATCGCGAGCAGACCCACGAATCGCTCGTGCCGTACCTCATCGAAGAGACCTACGAAGTGGTCGAAGCGATCGAGCAGAACGACTCCGCCGCGCTCTGCGACGAACTCGGCGACCTGCTGCTGCAGATCGTCTTCCACGCGCAGATCGGCACCGAGACCGGTGCGTTCACGGTCGCCGACGTGATCGATGCGCTCTCGAACAAGATGATCCGCCGGCACCCGCACGTCTTCGCCGACGCCGTGATCGCGGACGTCGACGCGCAATGGAAGAGCTGGGAGCAGCTCAAAGCGACCGAAAAGGCCGGCCAGAAACGCGCCTCGCGGTTGGACGGCATTCCCAAGCACATGGGCGCGCTTCAACGCGGCCAGCGCATGCAAGAGAAGGCCGCCCGGGTCGGCTTCGATTGGCCCAACATCGGCGGCGTCCTCGACAAACTCCACGAGGAGTTGACCGAGCTTGCCGAGGCCCGCCGCGAGAAGCAGGGCGACGCGCGCGTGCGCGAAGAGCTGGGCGACGTCTTCTTCACCTTGGTGAATCTCTCGCGCGCGCTCGGGATCGACGCGGAAGGCGCCGTCCGCGAAGCGAACGAGAAGTTCCATCGGCGCTTCGCCTTCATGGAACGGCGCGCGGCCGAGACCGGCAAGACCCTCAACGACCTCACGCTCGACGAACTCGAGGATCTGTGGCGACAAGCGAAAACGGCAGCAGCGTAACGATTCGGCTGCGCATGAGCGCACGCGACGCGCACTACGGCGGCGACCTGGTCGACGGCGCGCGCATGCTCGCGCTCTTCGGCGACGTCGCGACCGAACTG
>JBEPVY010000140.1:0-5940 GCA_041690835.1 Vulcanimicrobiota bacterium
GCGACGTGCATCAGGCCCATCACGCCGAGACCGATCACCAGCACCGCATCGCCGCTCCGCACGCGGCCGCGCCGCAACGACTTCATCACGCAGGCCAGCGGTTCGATCAGCGAGCCGTCCGCGAACGAGACGGCGTCCGGCAGGCGAAGCGTGTCGCGCACGTTCGGCGCGGGCACGCGGAAATATTCGGCCAGGCCGCCCGGCACGATCTTGGTCGCGCGCCAGGTCGAGCATTGTACGTAGTCTTCGCGCGCGCAGGCCGCGCAGGCGAAGCACGGCGCGTGGTGGTGGACGAAGACGCGGTCGCCGAGCGCGAACGGCACGCCGTCGTCGTCGACCGGCGGTTTGCCCGGGCCGATCGCGGCGACCGTGCCGGCCGGCTCGTGGCCGAGTACCAGCGGCGCCTTGCGCTTGACGTACCAGCCCATCACGTCGCCGCTACAGATGCCGCTCGCGCGGGTCTGCACGAGCAGATCCCCTTCTTGCAAGGCGGGCACGTCGCGCTGTTCGATACGGATATCGTCGACGTCGTAGAGGACGGCCGCTCGCATCTGCTTCGGCGTCACGGTTCTATCGCGAACTTGATACCTTCGCCTCCATCGAGCCGCGCGAACGCTTCGACGATCTCGTCGAGCGGGAACGTGCGCGAGACCAGCGCCGCGACCGCGATCTTGCCGTCGCGTAAGAGTTCGAACGCGCGCGCGACCGCCGGCGGTCCGAAGTGGAACGGGCTGACCAAGCGGATCTCGTCGTAGTGCAGCCGCGCAGCCGAGAACGAGACCTGCGACGAGCCGGGCAGTCCGCCGAAGAACGAGACCGTGCCGCCGCGCCGCACGTAGCCGGGCGACTGTTGCCAGACCTCTTCGCTGCCGGTGCACTCGATCAGCGCATCCGCACCGCGGCCGTCGGTGCGCGCTTGGATCGCCTTGAGCACGTCGGCCGCCCGCGCGTCGACCGTGTCGATGCCGAACGCCCGCGAGAGATCCAGCCGCTCTTGGCGGCGGCCGATCAGCAACGGGCGCATGCCCCGCTCGCGCAACAACTGCGCGTGCAACAGCCCGAAGCCGCCGTCGCCGAGCACGACCACCAGCGAGTCCGGCTTGGGATCCAGGAAGTCGACCGAGTGCACCACGCACGCGAGCGGCTCCAAAAACGCGGCGTCGCGATATGCGAGTCCCTCCGGCTTGTGGAAGCAGTTCCGCGAGACGATGTGCGCCGGCACCTCGACGTAGTCGGCGTAGGCGCCCAAGATCTTGGTCGTCATCACGAACTCGCAGAGCTCTTCTTCACCCGCCCGACACCAGAAGCACGCGCCGCACGGCGCGGAGTGCACGCACATCACGGCGTCGCCGACCGCAAAACCGGTAGTACCCTCGCCGATCGCAGCGACGTCGCCGGAGAACTCGTGGCCGAAGCGTGAGGGCATCGGCATCTGCGGGTGGCCGCGACGATACGCCTTGAGGTCGGTGCCGTCGGTTAAAGCGGCGCGCACGCGCACCACCATGCCGCCCGGCGGCGGGCTCGGCACGACTTCGGTGCGCAGTTCGATCTTGCGCGGTTGGACGAGCATCGCGACGCGCGAACTCACGCCGCGTCTCCGACGCACGCCAGCAGGTCCGCGCGCAGCTCGGGCGGTAGCGGCGCGCTCGTCTTGGTCGTTCGGTCCATGCACGCGGTGGTGAGCGTGAAGACGGCACCCGCCGCGCCGGTCCGCTCGTTGAAGACGACGGTCTGCCAGCGCACCGACGAGGCGCCGACCCGCTCGAGGTGCGTGCGCATGCGCAGCCAGTCGTCCATCAATGCGGGCGCGTGATAGTCGGCCTGCACGTTCACGCGCGGGAGCCAGATGTCGTAGCGGTCGAAGATCTCGGCGTAGGGGTACCCGAGGTCGCGGAACATGTCCATCTCGGCGCGTTCGGCGAACCGCCAATAGGCTGCGAAATAGCAGATGCCGGCGACGTCGATGTCGGCCCATTGGACGCGCACGCGGGTCTCGAACGCGCGCGCGCCGGCCGGGAGCGCGTCCTTGAACCGGGTCATCGCGTCAGAGCGGCGGCGACCGCGTAGCGCGCGATCGGATCGACCTCGAGATTGACCTTGTCGCCGACCATTAGCCGTCCGAACGTGGTCCGCACGAGCGTCTCGGGGATCAACGCGATCTCGAACCAGGCGTCGCGCGCGGCGGCGATGGTGACGCTCACGCCGTCGAGCGCGACGAACGCCTTCTCGGTCAGCATCGGCGCCAGCGCGAGCGGACGCTCGAAACGGATGCGCACGCCTTGTCCTTCCGGCTCGCGATTGAGAATCGCAACCGCCGCGTCGACGTGCCCGTAGACGAAATGTCCGCCCATCCGGTCGCCGATCCGCAGCGAGTACTCGACGTTGACGACGTTGCCGCCCCGCAAGATGCCGAGGTTAGTGCGCGCGAGCGTCTCGGGGATCACGTCGAAGGCGATCGTCTCGCGGAGCAGCTCGGTGACGGTCAGGCAGACGCCGTTGATCGCGATCGAATCCTTCGGCTCCGGCCGCTCTTCCTTGACGCCGTCGCAGCGCACGCGCAGACGCGAGCCGCCTTGCGCGAGCGGCTCGAGGGCGGAAACGGTTCCGTTATAAGCGATCAGACCGCCGAACATGACACGAACTTTCCCGAGAGCATGACGTCGTCGTCGAAGCGTTCGATACTATCGAACCGCAACTCCCGCCCTCTCGTTGCAGGACTCCCCGGCGAAAGGGCTGGGACGCCCTGCGGCCCGAGGAGCACGGGCGCGATCGCCCAGTAGAACCGGTCGACCATATCGCGCTCGATCAAGGCGCTCGCAAGCGTCGGTCCGCCCTCGCACAGGATCGAGCGGATTCCCCGGGCGTAGAGGTCGCGCAGGGCCGCCTCGAGGTCGAGCTCGCCCGGGCCCTCGGGCGCCAGCACGATGGTCGCATCGTAGCCGTCGACCGGCTCGAGGATCCGGCTCTCCGCCGGAATCGGCTCGCGGCCGGCCAGCACGATCCGAACGTACGGTCGCAGGCGACGATGGGGCGGACGGACGGTCAGGAGCGGATCGTCGATGCGCACGGTACCCGCGCCGACCATCACCGCGTCGTGCGCGATACGAAGATCGCGTGCGTAGGCGCTCCACGCATCGCCCGTGATCCGGGTCCGTTCGCCCGGGCTCGCGGCCGCGAAGCCGTCGAGCGAGATGGCCATCTTGAGCGATACGAACGGGCGCGCCCGCTCGATCCCGACGGCGAACGGCTCGATCAGGCGGCGGGCTTCTTCGTCGTCGGCGATCTCGACGATCGCGCCCGCGTCACGGAGCATCTGCACGCCCTTACCGTGGGTGAGCGGATTGGGATCGAGCGTACCGATCACGACGCGCGAAAGTCCGAGTGGTGCGAGCGCCTTCGCGCACGAGCCGGTCCGACCGTCGTGCGCGCACGGTTCGAGCGAGACGTAGAGCGTCGCACCGGCGACATCGTCGGCGGCGCGAAGCGCCTCGATCTCGGCGTGCGCCTCGCCCGCGCGATGGTGATAGCCTTCGCCGATCGCGGCACCGTCGCGCACGAAGACCGCGCCGACGTTCGGATTCGGCGACGTATTCCCACGCCCCCGCGCCGCAAGTTCGTACGCACGCGAGAGAAAGAGCCGATCGAGCGGGGTCAATCGCGTTCGGCTCCGAGCAGGTTCTCGGCGTCGGCCGCCGCTCGCAGTCGCTTATCGAGCGTGAAGAGTTGAGCGCGATGTTGGCGAGCGACAACGAGATATTGCGCGTCGTATATCGATAAGCCATGCTTCTGGGCGACGGAAAGATCTTCGAGGATGGTGAGCGATGGCGTCTGGACGGTGATCGGCAAACGCGCGAACGCAGCGGCGATCGCCGCAACACCTTGGTCCGATATACGCCCACGCCGGCGGGCGACGAGGATCGCGTTCGCGACCTCGACCGGGAAGATGGCCGGTACCACCGCGTCACCTTCGCGTACGATTCGGAAGGCCCGCATCGCGTAGTCCGAGCGCTCGTCCTCGAACAGCCAACTCGCCGCGACCGAAGCGTCGATGACGATCACAGACGCTTGCCCTCATCGATCATGTCGCGGATCGACAACCCATCGAGGCGCCAGTGTTGGGACACGATCCAATCCATCGCCTCTTGCGCGTCAGTACGATCTCGCACGGGGACGAGTTGGGCGACGGGGCGCCCGTTTCGCGTCAGCAAGACCGGCTCGCCCTTCTCGACGAAATCGGTCACCAGCTCGGAGAGGCGGTTCTTCGCTTCGAACATCCCAACGGTCTTCATGTTGATCATTATACGCTGGCCTGTCTAGCCTGGCTAGAGTCCAGGGTCGCCGCCACGGTCACGGCCTGGGAGACAATGGCGCCGGCGAGGCGCAGGGCGGCCGCGCAGTCTTCTAGGGTCGTGCCGGTAGTGACGACGTCGTCGAGAAGCATCACCCGCGCTCCCGCCAGGGCGTCGGTCGTGCACCGGAAGCGACCATGGGCGGCCAGGCGTGCGCTGCGGGTGCGGCCGCGCTGGGAGTCGGGCGCGGCGAGCGTGAGGGCTTCGAGCACGGTGGCGCCGGCGCGGTGCGCGGCGATCCGCGCGAGCAGCACGCCGCCGTCGAAGCCGCGCATCCGGCGGCGAACGGCGGTGGTCGGAACGGGGATCACGATCGCGTCGCGCGGGATCTGCGCGCCGAGGCGTTCGCCGAGCGCGGCGGCGACGTCGCGGCGACCGTCCTTGAGCGCAAGCACCGCGCGCCGAAGTGCGCCCTCGTATGCACCGAGCGAACGCACGCGCAGGGTCGGGAGCGCGACCTTTATCGGCGCCGCCGTCGGCGAGACGCACCGCCCGCAGAGCCCGGTCCCGAACTCCTCACAGCCCGCGCACTGCGGCGGAAACAAGAACTCCCGAATCGCATCCATCATGGCGAGGGTCCATCCCACCGCATGCGACCGCTGACAAGCCCTCGGCAAGCGCGTTGTGGCGGCACTTCTCCCGACCGTCGAGCGGCGCGCCGGTGCGAGCGCGCGTCCTACTCGTTCGCGAGTACCGCTCCGTTGATGTTGACGGCGGCGGGGACGTCGTAATCGCGGCCGACGATGGCGTTGGCGATGGTCGCGTTGAGGCCGACGCTGGCGTGATCCCACAGGATGGTCGCTTCGACACGGGCGTTGCGGTCGATGCGGACGCCTTCGCCGATCACGCTCGGGCCGACCACCTTGGCGCCGGCTTCGAGGATCACGTCCTTGCCGATCCAGACGTCGCCTTCGACGGTCGCGCCGGGTTCGATGCGGGCGCTCGGATCGATGCCGGTGCCGCGCGCGCCCGGAATCCTGAAGACGCCGGCCAGAATGTCGTTGGTGCCGCGGCGGTATTCAGCCAGCGTGCCGATGTCGCACCAGTACGCGCGGCCCGCGTCGTATCCGTAGAATGCCGCGCCCGCCCGCTGCAACTCGGGGAAGACCTGTTTGCCGAAATCGTAGAACGTGGCGGCCGGGATGTGCTCGAAGATCGCCGGTTCGAAGACGTAGATCCCGGTATTGACCATCTTGCTCGCCTCGGTGCCGGCGGCGGGCTTCTCCTGAAACCCGACGATCTTGCCCTTCTCGCCGGTCACCACCACGCCGTAGTGCTCGACGTCGTCGCGTTTCACCAAGCCGATGGTCGCAAGCGCCTCGCGCATCTTGTGATATGCCAGCAGCCGGTCGAGCGGAAGATCCGTGACCAGATCGCAGCCGACCACCACGAAGGTCTCGTCGGCGAAGTACGCCTCCATCTGCTTGACGGCGCCGGCCGAGCCGAGCAGCACGTCTTCGTGCAGATACGTGAGTTTGACGCCGAACTGCGAGCCGTCGCCGAGCGAGGCCACGATCGCGTCCGCCAGGTAGTGCACGTTGATCGCGATCTCGTCGAAGCCGTAGGCGTGCAGATACTGGATCAAGTGCAC
>JBEPVY010000141.1:0-5924 GCA_041690835.1 Vulcanimicrobiota bacterium
CCGAAGATCGACATCCTCGACATCGAAGCGGTCGCCGCGGTCGCGCACGAGCACGGGCTCCCGTTGATCGTCGACAACACCTTGGCGACGCCGTATCTGGTCCGCCCGATCGAGTTCGGCGCCGACGTCGTCGTCCACTCGGCGACCAAGTTCATCGGCGGCCACGGCACCGCGATCGGCGGCGTCATCGTCGACGGCGGCACGTTCGATTGGGCGAACAGCCCGCGCTTCCCGGACTTCGTCGAGGCCGATCCGTCCTATCACGGTCTCAAGTACGCTCCGGCCTTCGGCAACCTCGCCTACATCCTCAAGGCCCGCGTGCAGTTGCTCCGCGATATCGGCGCGGCCATCTCGCCGTTCAACGCGTGGTTGCTGATCCAGGGTCTCGAGACGCTCGGCCTGCGCGTCGAACGTCACGTGCAGAACGCCCAAGCCGTCGCCGAGTTCCTCTCGTCGCACTCCAAGGTCACGTCGGTCGCGTACGCCGGCCTGCCGAGCCACAGCGCCTACGCGAAGGCGCAGAAGTACCTGCCCAAGGGCGCGGGTTCGATCCTCACCTTCGAGATCGCCGGCGGCGAAGTCGAAGCCAAGGCCTTCATCAACCGGCTCAAGCTCTTCTCGTTGCTCGCCAACGTCGGCGATGCCAAGTCGCTGGTGATCCATCCCGCGAGCACCACCCATCAGCAACTCGAACCTGCCGAACAGGCCGCCAACGGCATCACCGCGGCCACCGTCCGCCTCTCGATCGGCATCGAAGACCGGCGCGACATCATCGCGGATCTCGCGCAGGCGTTCTCCGCTTGAGCGTCCAGCCTCGCGAGATCACCGTCGCGATCGGCGATCTCGAACTCGACCGCGGGGGCGTCCTCCCCGCGGTCGAGCAACGCGTCGCCATCTATGGCGATCCGAGCGACGGGCGCAAGATCGCGCTCGTTCCGCACGCGCTTACCGGATCGGCGCGCGTCGCGGATTGGTGGGGCGACGTTCTTGCCGAAGGCGCTCCGCTGGATCTACGCGAGTGGACGGTGGTCGGCATCAACGCCGTCGGTAGTTGCTACGGCTCGACCGGCCCGACGCCCGGCCAACCGTTCCCGATCGTCACCGTCCGCGACATCGTGCGCGCGCAGCGTCGCGCGTTCGATCGGATCGGCATCCGGAAGTTCGATCTCGTGATCGGCGCCTCGCTTGGGGGGATGCAATCGCTGCAGTGGGCGCTGGATGCTCCCGAGCGCGTCTCCCGCGCGATCGTGATCGGCGCGCACGATCATCAGACCGCTATGGCGATCGCCTTCAACAGCGTCCAACGCGACGCGATCGCGCTCGAACCGAACGGCGGCCTGCGCATCGCGCGCAAACTTGCGATGCTCACCTACAAGAGCGAAGCGCTCTTCCGCGCCCGCCACGATCGCAAGCCGGACCGCAAGGGCAGGCCCATCTACGATGTCGAGGGCTACCTAGAACGGCAGGCCGACATCTTCGAAACGCGCATGACGCCCGACGCGTACGTCTCGCTCACCCACGCGATGGATTCGCAGGACGTTCGCGAGCACGAGTCGCGCGACACCTCGCCCGACCTGCTCTTCGTCGGCATCACCAGCGACTGGCTCTTCCACCCCGCCGACATCCGCGCCGCCGCCAAACGCCTCCGCGCGCGCGGCTTCACCGCGACCTACCGCGAACTCGAAAGCGACCACGGGCACGATGCATTTCTCGCCGAGCCGAAGGCGCTCGCAGCGTTGCTTGCGTCGCGAGCGTAGACCAACAGGGGGCCTCCCCGCTCGGGTCTAAGCCAGGCCCCATGAGAAGCATCGCGTTCGCGCTCGCCTTGGTCCTCGTCGCCACGCCGGCCCAAGCCGCGCTTCGGCCGAGCCAGATCGACGCCTTGAAAAAGGCGGCCACCGTCTCGATCGTCGAGCGCCACGTCCCCTCGGTCGTGATCGCCGTGGATCGAAACGGGATGCGCGAGTTCGCTGGAGCCTGGGGGATGCGCAATATCGCGGATCGCCTGCCCGCCAATATCGACACGCTCTACGAGTACGGCTCGCTGACCAAGCAATTCACGGCTGCGGCGATCCTGTTGCTCGCAGAAAACGGAAAGCTCTCGCTCGATACCGACATCGGCACCTACTTCCCGGCGTTCGCCAACCGCGGCATCCGGATCTCGAACCTGCTCATCCACGACTCCGGGATTCCGGATTACCTGACGGCCGATCCCGAGTTCGGCCCGAAGATCGGCCCGCAGCCGTTCACCGGCACCGACGTCGGCATCGCCTGGGCCGCGCGCCAGCCGCTCGATTTCGCGCCCGGGACCAAAGCGCAGTACAGCAATACCGGCTACGCGATGCTCGCGCAGATCGTCGCGAAGACGAGCGGCGAATCGTTCGAAGCATTTCTGCGCACGCGCCTGTTGCGTCCGGCCGGGATGCGCGTCGCTCGCGGCTACCGGATGCTCGCCCCGGTCGCGAACATGGCGACCGGCTACATGGAGTGGACGAAAGACCTCGCGTCCTTCGATCCGACCGGTTCGCAAGGCGGCACGCTCGGCGCGCTCGTCAACGCGCTGCCGTGGAACCTCCGCGACGCGGACGGCGCCGGCTTCCTGGTCGGCGACGCCGCCGATCTGCAAACGTGGGGAAACGCCCTGCTCGCCGGAAAGCTTCTGCACGGCAAATGGCGCGCGCTCTACTTCAGCAAAGGCGTCCTCAAAGATGGTTCGCCCGCGTACGTCGGCGCCGAGAATCCTGGGAAGATCCGCGCCGCCTACTGCTACGGCGGCTTCGGCACGTGGATCGCGGACGGCCACGTGATCTACGGCGCGAACGGCGGCACGTTCGGCTTCTCGACCTACACCGCCACCATTCCGGATCTCCACATCACCGTCACGACGCTTACAAATCTCGGCCAGACCAACAATGCCGCGCTCACGGTCCCGGTCATCGACGCCCTGCTTCTCTAGTAGCGTAGAGATCGCGCCGCGTCGCCGGCAGATCCAGCGAGCCGTCTGCCAGCGGTTTGGCGAGCAACGCTTGGAAGAGCCCGAGCCGCCCGACGCGAAAGCCTTGCGCGCTGCCGGCAATGTAGAGCCTCCACACGCGATAGGTCTGCTCGCCGGCCGCCGCCACCGCCTGGTCGCGATGGGCTTCGAGGTTGCGCACCCAACAACGCAATGTTCGCATGTAATGTTCGCGCAGGTTCTCGACGTCGCGGACTTCGAATCCGGCGCGTTCCGCCACCGCCAGCGTCTCGGAGACCGGCACCAACTCGCCGTCCGGAAAGACGAAGCGATCGACGAAGCCGCCGATCCGACCGCCCCGCTCGTGCGACGTATCCGCGACCGCGTGATTGAGGAACAGGCCGCCCGGAGCGAGCAGCCCGAACGTGGCCCTGAAGTATTCCGCGAAATGCTTCCGTCCGACGTGTTCGAACATCCCGACGCTCGCGATCTTCTCGAACGATGCGCCCTTCAACTCGCGGTAGTCGCGCAACTCGACGCGTGCCAGATCGTCCAGACCCTCTGCCGCGATCCGCCGTTGCGCCTCGGCATGCTGCTCGACGCTCAACGTCACGCCGAGGGCGCGCGCGCCGCGCCGGGCCGCCGCCAGCACCAGCCCCCCCCACCCGCATCCGATATCCAGGAAACGTTCGCCCGGCCGAAGCCGCAACTTCCGCAGGACGTAGTCGAGTTTGGCCTCTTGCGCTCCGTCCAACGTCGCGATCCCATCGTCGAAATATGCGCACGAATAGATCAGCTCGCGATCCAGGAACGAGCGGTAGAACGGGACCGGGTTATCGTAGTGGAAGCCGATCGCCGCGCGGTCGCGTTCGAGCGAGTGCGGCTTCCCGCGCAGGTCCGCCTCGCGCAGTTCGGGGAGCGGTTCCTTCGGCAGCCCCATCAGGAGCGCCAACAGGCGCGGATACGAGCGCGCCGGAAACGCGCTCATCGCTCCGTAAAATGTATCCACAGCCGCTTCCACGTCGCCATCGCAGGTCAGCGCGCCGGATGCGAACGCTCGCCCCGCATTCAGGTCGGCGGGCAGACGAAAGGCCGTGCGGAGCGCGCCCGGCGTAGTGATGCACAGGGTGAACGGAGCGGCCGAAGGATCGCCGATCGCGGTGCCGTCCCACAGGCGCACCGCGAACCGGTCTTCGAAGGCGGTTCCGAAGAGCAACCGCAAGGCCGCGACGGCCCGCAGGCGAGAGTCTGCCGCTACGGCTCGCTCTGCGATCATGGCAATTACATACCCGGCCGGACCGCGCCTTACACGTCCCGGTCGGGGCGGTAGGTACGCCGATACTCATGAATGGATCATTCCGTTCAAACGCCCTCTCAATACCGCCCGAGCATCTGCATCCTTGCACCGAAGTGCGCTTCGAGTGCCGCAAGCGTGGCACCATCCGGGCAATCGAACTCGACGTAGAACCGGTAGTGGAAGGCGCGCTCTCGCGCCGGCCGCGCGATCAGCGAGCGCAGGTTCGAACCGCGCGACGCCATCTCGCCGAGGGCTGCGTAGAGACTGCCCGTCTCGTGCGGCAGATCCAGCGCCACGCACGCGCGCCCGAGGTTCCGCCGCACCCGGCCGTTGCGCGCGATCGCGAAGAACCGGGTGACGTTCTCGACGTCGTCTTGCACGTTCGGGAGCAGCACCTTCGCGCCGTAGCGGCTCGCCGCCGGCGCCGGTCCGATCGCCGCCGCCGTGGGATCGCCGATCTCCATCATCTCGCGCACCGAGCCGGCCGTATCGGCGACCGTACGCACGCGCAGCTCCGGATGCGCCGCCAGAAACGCGCGACACTGTTCGAGCGCGACCGGATGCGAAGCGACGCTCTCGAGCGTTGCGACATCCGCGCTCGGACAACCGATCAACGCCTGCACGATCGCATACGTCGTCTCATCCACGATCCGGATCGCACGATACTCCGAGAGCAGATCGTACGTCCGCGCGATCGACCCATAGATCGTATTCTCGCACGGGATCAACCCCGCATCGACCACCCCCGCATCGACCGCACCGACCAACTCATCAAACGTCGAAAACCCACGAGTCTCCACGCTTCCGAACAGTCCAAGCGCAGCCGCCTCGGAAAAAGCCCCAGCCTCCCCCTGAAACCCAACACTGGTCACGAGCACACCAGCGGTCACGGGAACACCATCGCTCGTGACGCGAGCCTTCGCCCTTGTCATCCCGAGCGTAGCGAAGCGGAGTCGAGGGACGACGCCAAGCTCTCCAACCGCGCCGCGAGCGCGCGCGCTTCTTCCGCCACGTTCGGCCCATTCGCTGCGAAGATCTCATCCCACAGCGCCCGATCGCTCTTCGCGATCCGCGCCAGTTCGCGCGCGACCGGCCCGCTCGCGCTCTCGCGCAACTCGTCGTCCAGCTCCGCGATCCGATCCGCGAGCACGAACCCGAGCAACTGCGGCAGGTGCGAGGTCCGCGCTAACGCCCGATCGTGCGCTTCCGCATCGACCGCAAACGCGCGCGCGCCCATCGCCTCGATCAGATCGCTCGCTCGCCCATCGAGCGCATCGTCGCCGCTCGGCACGTACGCCCACGGCCGCCCTGCGAACAGCCCCGCCTCCGCGTTCTCGAATCCGCCGCGCTCCTTACCCGCCATCGGATGCGTCGCGACGAATCCGGGCACGCCTCGCCCGGCCAGCACGACCGGCGCCTTCACCGAGGCCACATCCACGATCAACCGGGCCGACGTCCGGCCCAGGCGCGGCAACAACGCCAGCGTCGCGCCGAGCGGCGCCGCGATCGCGATCGTCTGCGCTTTCGCGCACGCATCCTCGAGCGATCGGCCGGTCGCGTCGGCCGGATCGTGCCAGCGCACCTTCCAGCCGAGCTCTTTGGCCCGCAGCTCGATCGAGCCGCCGATCAATCCACGCCCGAGAATCGCGAGCCGCACGCTACTTCGGCGCTCCG
>JBEPVY010000142.1:0-5879 GCA_041690835.1 Vulcanimicrobiota bacterium
TCCAAGGTAGGGTAGGCAAGCCATTCTTTCTGTGTCAGGGGCGGGGAGCACTACAGGTAGGCCTAGGGCCCGCGTACAAAGGAACACGCCCGCCTCGCACGAGAGCGGGCGTATTCTTTCCGCACTTGCGTAGCGCCGCACCGTCACCCGAAACGAAACCCGAACAGTGAGGAGGGCTACGATAAGAGCGAGATGGATCGGCGCAGACGCGACCTCACGTGCACGGTGAAACCCCTTTGCTAGGGCTATGCGCGTCGTGGAGCACTGATCGCGAATGCGACTGCGGCCACCTTCATAAGTATCTCCTCAAGAAGAGCAACAGTCGCTCAACGTCCTCCGGGAGTTCCTTCGCTTGTACGACGTGGATGCGCGCGAGCGATACCGGCGGCTTGGCCTACGTAGCACCTCGCCGCGAACTCGAGATGGTTACTGACATCCATTTGATGCCGGAGAAATCAGTCCAACGCCTGGACTTGGATATCGCTCTACAATCGCGGCAAGTCGCAGCTCGGATCTTACTGCGTTCAGCCGCAGGACACCAACAGTAGATGGATCAACGGCCCTCGCGATACCGTGCGCGCGGAAGTTACCACGGGCCGAAACTGCGCACATCCCAGGGTGTACGACAAAACGCTTCCCGCTACCGCGGGCCTGCCGTTCACGGCCACCGTTATCAATTGGAAGGGCGGCTATAGCTTCGGCGGCTGGAGTCATCGTTGAGAACCGGAGCGGCCGAATAAAGCCGCACGTAGATGGGGCCGTCAGGCGGTCCGCCTTCTTCGCATCTAAGGAGTCAGGAGTTCGAGTCTCCTCGATCTCCACACATTCCCTATCTCTCCACGGAACCAACCGCAGGCCCGACAACGTTGACGGACGGGCACAAAGCGTGTTCGCCAATTTTTTCAGGAGGACGCTCAATGCATCGATGGATCATCGCGGTAGCGCTGGCCGGTGGAGTGGCGGTGGGAACAAGCGCATCGGCCTCGACAGCGCCCGTTCCGGCGTTCACCGTCCGCAACGCCACCCATGACGTCGTGTACGTCGAGGTCGAACAGCAGACGCCATACTCCCGGACGGCCCGCTTGTACGTCAATCCACGGCGGGACGAATCGCGATACCTTTCCGGGCCGCTCGGCCGATTCGAAGTCCGCGTAACCGTCTATTCCGGCGGAGCTAAGATCAAGCTCCCTCCAAGAGAGATGGACGTGCGAACCGGCCATGAGGGGCGTATCTTCATCGACTACCTCGCGAACGGTGAAAATGGTGAGAATCTCCACTTCGCCGTTAACGTGGTATCGGTGCCATGACGCGTAGTAGCCGACCGGGATCGTGGTGCTAGCATGATGCGATCCTCTTTCACACAAGCCATCGCCGCGATCGCACTCTTCGCGATCACCGCGATGTCGGTCGCAGTCGCCGATCCGCCGCCTCCGCCACCGCTAGCGGTGTGGAGCGCCATTAAAGATACGGTGGACCTCGAATTGACCTGCGCGGGCAAGGTTCGCAGAGATATCATGCCCGCGGGGACGATGGTCAAGTATTACAGCACCGGCGCGTGCCGTCTGACGGGCACCGTGCGGACGCCGTCGGGCACTGTCGCTATCCCAGGACGCGATTTCAACCTGAGCGCCGCGCGGGGCACATCGACGCACGTCGAGCTCGACGGCCGCGGGAAGTTCATCTTCGCATAGGATGCAGCAACGGCGACGGTCGACCGGCAGGACGCCAACTCGCGTCGCTATCCGCTTGGGCCTTCGGCGGCCAAAACGATCCGCTTGGCCATGTTCGCAAAGATGAACTCGTGGAATATCGCGACCGCGTACCAGTAGAGATAGCCGAATAGGCCCCTCGGTTCGAAAAACGCCGTTTGCACGAATCTCGACGTCGTTGCGTCGCAGCGTTCGACCTCGAATTCGAGCCAGGCTCGTCCCGGCAATTTCATCTCCGCGCGCAGGCGCAGAAGATGATCCGGCTCGAGCGCATCCACCCGCCAGAAATCGACCGCATCGCCGAGGCGAAGCTCCGATTGCGACCGCCTCCCGCGACGCAAACCGACACCGCCGATGGCCCAATCCATCCATCCGCGCAATCTCCATAGCGCATCACCGAAAAGCCACCCCTTCTCGCCGCCCAAGCTCTGGAATACGGCGGCCACGGCCCGCGGCGAAGCCTTCGTGCGATACTCGCGATGATCGATGAGCATTCCCTCGCGCAATCCCGTGAAAGCTGCCGGGAGACGCCGAGCGTCGAAGGCATCAAACCAGGTCGTTTCCGGGCCAACCGTTGCGTAGCGGTCGAGAGCGCGCGAGACGGCATCATCGAATCCCATCGGCGCGATATCCGGAAAATCGAGTTGCGCGGACCTATCGCGAACGACGACTTCATTGCGCAGCCCTAAGATCAACGGCTGCGCGATCCGCGCGGAGATCGGAGTAACCAGATGGACCCAATACGACGATAGCCGCGGCGTAAGAAACGGGACGACGAAGATCGATCGCCGCAGGCCGCGCAGGTGCGCATAGCGCAACATCATATCGCGATATGGCAGGACGTCCGCACCTCCGATCTCATAGATCCTCGAATTCGATCCCGGTAGTGCGAGCGCGGCGATGAGATATGCCAGGACATCGCGAATTGCGATCGGCTGGCAGCGCGACATCGACCAGCGCGGCGCGATCATCACGGGAAGACGTTCGGTCAAATAGCGCATCATTTCAAAAGACACGCTCCCGGAACCGATGATCATGGCAGCACGGAATTCGATGACCGGTACCCCGCTGGTCCGCAACACGTCACCCACTTCGTGACGGCTCGCCAGATGAGCGGAAAGCCGAGGATCGTCGGCGCCGCCCAAGCCGCCGAGGTAGACGATACGTCGTACGCCGGCGTCGCGCGCCGCTGCGCCGAATGCCAGCGCCGCCGTGCGATCGATTTCGGAAAAATCGGCAGAGTCGCTCATGCCATGAACGAGATAGAATGCCGTATCGATACCCGCGCACGCCATTTTCAGGCTCGCCGAATCGTTAAGATCGCCTTCAGCGATCTCTGCACCGACAAAGCGTCCGATCAAGCGCTCTGGATTTCGCGCAAAACAGCGCACCTGGTGCCCGGAAGCCGACAGCAGAGGAACCAGGCGCCCGCCGATGTATCCGGTCGCGCCGGTGACGAGGATCTTCATATACTCCGAAGACGTCCCAATGCGCGCATTGTTTGCAAGCCGCCTACGACCTGTCGACGGGACGGGCTATCTTGCCGCCGAAGCCTTCGGGCATGGCTGAGTCGCGTCACGACGCCGCGCCGGGTTCGCGTTCGATCCTTTGCGTCAATAGTGGTTCTTCGTCGCTGAAGTTCGCGCTCTATCGCATCTCTGCCGAGGCGACCGAGTGCCGTGCGGACGGCGCGATCGAAGATATCGGGCTGCCTAACGGGCGACTGCGCCTGCGTGTCGGCGGCGAGGATTGCGAAGACGAGGCCGGAGCCTTCCCCGATCACCGAGCCGCACTTCACGCGGCGCTCAAGACCTTAGAGGCGCGCGGTGCGGCGGACTTCGATGCCGTGGGGCATCGCCTCGTCTCCGGCGGCCCGCGTTATCGCGATCCATGCCGAATCGACGCGGAGTTCCGCAAGAATATCCGCGAGTGCGTGCCATTTGCGCCGCTCCACCTGCCGGCCGAGATCGCGGCGATCGAGCTGATCGCGTCGCTCTTTCCGACCGTGCCGCAAGTGGCTTGCTTCGATACGTACTTTCACCGGACCATGCCGGAGCGAGCGAGCCGGTTGCCCTTACCGCGCGATCTCTGGGATGAAGGCGTCCGGAACTACGGCTTCCATGGGCTCTCCTACGAATACATCGTCGCCGCACTCGACGGCGCGCCCGGACGCACGGTCATCGCGCACCTCGGGAACGGCGCGAGCTTGGCGGCCGTACGCGACGGCGTATCCGTCGATACGACGATGGGATTGACGCCGCTCGCCGGCCTGGTCATGGGCAGTCGCTGCGGCGATCTGGATCCCGGCGTTCTGCTCTATCTCATGAACGAGAAGCACTATGATGCTCGGCAACTCGAACGGACGCTGGATCGGCTCTCAGGATTGGTGGGAATTTCGGGCACGAGTTCCGATTTGGAGAAGCTGCTCGCCACGCGCGACCGCGATCCTCACGCGGCCCAAGCCGTCGAGATGTTCTGCTATAGCGCGCAAAAGCACATCGCGGCGATGACGGCGGCATTGGGCGGGATCGATACCCTGGTCTTTACCGGCGGGATCGGCGAGCACGCTCCGGCCATTCGGAGTGAGATCTGTTCCGGCTTGCGCTTTCTCGGCATCGAGCTGGATCCCGATGCAAACGCCCGCAACGAGCGCTCGCTACAAGATCCGGCCGGGAGCGTGCGCGTCCTGATGATCCCGACCGACGAGGCGCTGACCATCGCTCGTCACACTTACCGCCTTCTCGAGCAGTAACGGCGACGGCCTGGACGCGACCGAGGTGTAGCTCTTGCCGATTGTGGGAACGGTTGCCATTCAGGCGTCATTCGCGCGACTACCGCAGTCGCGTCGCTCCGCGACGACCGAAGGCGGAGTTCTGAGGTTGACACCATCTCCCCGACAACGGCCATTCTCGACTTTGAGGTTACGCGGCTCGGTGTGATCATGCGCCCGCAGGCGGGCAATCCTCACGAGGCGTGGGGCGTTCTCAACCCCGGCGGCGTTCGTTCTGTCGACGACACGGTCCATCTCTTTCCGCGCCTGATCGCCGAAGGGAACTACTCGCGGATCGGGCACGCAACCGTTCGCTTCGAGGGCGCGCGACCCGTCGGCGTCGAGCGTTTGGGCGTCGCCCTCGAGCCGCACGAATCGTACGAGGTCAGTCCCGGCGGAGGCGGCGTCGAGGACCCGCGCGTCGTGTACGTTTCGGCGCTCAAACGCTACGTCATGACCTACACCGCGTTCGTCCCGTACGAACCGCGCGTCGCCGTGGCGATCTCCGAGGACCTGCATACCTGGCAGCGGCTCGGCGTGCTTCGCTTTGAAGTCGCCCCTGACGGGCGCGATCTCAATTCATGCGCCAATAAGGACGCGACATTTTTCCCGGAGATCGTCTCCGATCCTCAGGGCGTACCGTCGTTTGCCATCCTGCATCGGCCGACGACGCGCTTGCATTTCCGGCGGCATCGCGGCGGAATCGCCCTCACGCCACCACCCGGCGGCGAAGAGACCCACCAACACATCTGGATCTCGTACGTGCCGGTCGACGCCGCGATCGCCGACATCGCCCATCTGACATCGGTACGACGGCACGAACGCGTGATGGCCCCGGTGCAGCCTTGGGAGGCTTTAAAAGTCGGAACCGGCGCGCCGCCGGTTCGCCTCTCCTACGGATGGGCGCTGCCGTACCATGCCGTCTCCGCCCCGGACGGGCATCCTCGGTATTGCATGGGCATGGCCATTCTGGATCTCGAGCGCCCCTCGCAAGTGCTGTATCGAACCGCGAAGCCGATTCTCGAACCCGAAGCCGAGTACGAGCATATCGGTCTCGTCCACGATGTCGTCTTCCCGACGGCGACCGATCTGCGCGCGGACGGCGCCTTGGATGTCTATTACGGCGCCGCCGACCACGTCGTCGCCGCAGCGCGGATAACGCTCCCGCAGCATCTGCCGACTCAGAACGCAGATTCGGAGGCGGAAGATCGTGAGCCCCAAGACGGATAGTCCCGGCGACGGCGATCTGAAGACCGTCGCCATGCCCGCGTTGTTCTCGACGTTGAGCGCGACCAAGGACGGCTTGACCGATGCCGAGGCAGCGAAACGCCTGGCGCGATACGGCCCGAACACGATCCTGGAGAAGGCCGACAATCCGTTCCTGAAGTTCCTCACCTACT
>JBEPVY010000143.1:0-5877 GCA_041690835.1 Vulcanimicrobiota bacterium
CCCCCCCCCCCCCCCTTTTTTTTTAATTGATGCGCCCACCCCCGCTATGTACCCCTTCGCGTGCGCCGGCAGCGTCAGAGGTGTAAACGAGACCGGAGTAGGAGCGACCCTGGATGGGTCGCGACGAACGTCCGCCCGAGGACGCACACCCCGACCCAAACACCGCAAGATGCCCCGCAAAACCGACAAAAGCGCCAAGGGACCGGAGCCTTCAGGGCTAAACCGGGTAGGGTTTGGACTTTTCCCTTGGAGGCCTCATCGCTCTATGACCACTGCAGTGCGCGAAGTCTCGGTTTTCGGCGACGGTATCGCGTATTTCAACGAAGCGGCCGATCTGCTGGAACTCGATGCCGGCATGCGAGCCATCCTGACGCATCCGTCGCGTCAGATCATCTTCTCGATCCCGTTCCAACGCGATTCGGGCGAGTTCGAGGTCTATACCGGCTATCGCGTCCAGTACAGTTTCGCGCGTGGCGCGGCCAAGGGCGGCATCCGCTACCATCCGGGCGTTACCCTCGACGAAGTGACGGCGCTGGCGTTCTGGATGACCTGGAAGTGCGCCGTCGTCGATCTGCCCTTCGGCGGAGCCAAAGGCGGCGTCACCTGCGATCCGTCGACGCTCTCGATGAACGAGCTCGAACGGATCACGCGTCGGTATGCGGCCGAACTGGTCGAGGTCGTCGGCCCGGACAAAGACGTTCCGGCACCCGACGTCAACACGACGCCCCAGATCATGGCATGGTTCATGGATACCTACTCGATGCACGTCCGTCAGAACGTGCCGGGCGTGGTGACCGGTAAGCCGCTCGAGATCGGTGGCAGTCGCGGGCGCGTCGAAGCGACCGGTCGCGGCGTGACCATCGTCGCGATGGATCAGATGGGCGTCATGGGCATCAAACCGGAGAACTCGTCGGTCGTCATCCAGGGCTTCGGCAACGTCGGCATGTACGCGGCCAAGCTCTTCTCGGAGCGCGGTTGCAAAGTCACCGGCATCTCCGACGTCACCGGTGCGTATTTCAACTCGCAGGGCATCCACGTGGGCGACGCGATGGACTACGTCAAGAAGAACCACAACCTCGACGGTTTCAAGGGCGGCGAGAAGATCAGCAACGCCCAACTGCTCGAGAGCGAGTGCGACGTGCTCGTGCCGGCGGCGCTCGAGAAGGTCTTCACCGCCGAGAACGCCTCCAAGGTGAGAGCGAAGCTGATCGTCGAGGGCGCGAATGGTCCGACCACGCCGGAAGCCGCCAAGATCTTCGACGAGCGCGGCATCATCGTGATCCCCGACATCATGGCCAACGCCGGCGGCGTGACCGTCTCGTACTTCGAGTGGGTCCAAGACCGGATGGGCTACTTCTGGAAAGAAGCCGAGGTCAACGAGAAGCTCGAAGAGGTGATGCTCGACAACTTCCACGAGTTGCAGAAGATCGTCGCGGACAAGGGCTGCTCGCTGCGCACGGCAGCCTATATGCTCGCGATCGATCGCGTCGTCAAGGCGCTGCGCCTGCGTGGCGTCTACGCCTAAGGATCGGCCGCGTTAGCGGCTAGTCGAGTTCCAACGGGGCTCCGATCGGTTCGATCGGAAGCCCCGCTTCTTTCCAGGCCTGGTAGCCGCCGTCGAGCGCGCGCGCATCGAAGCCACGCGCGCGCAGGACGCCCGCGACGCGACTGCACGAGTTGCCGCTTCCGCAGTAGAGCACGATCTTCGCGCCTACCGCAAACGGTAGTGAGGTCGCGTCTGCGAGCGCTTCGCCGTCGTAGCGCAGCGAGCCGGGGATCTGCGCGTCGTCCGGCTGCCGCCGGATGTCGATGATGGTGACGTTCCCATCGGCCTCGAGCAGATCGGCGGCGCTGATGTTCTCTTCGATCATGTTCCGGTAGTGTTAGCCCAACAAGAAAGGGCACCCTTGCGGGCGCCCTTTCTTGTCTTACGAGCGCAGTACTAGTGCGGCGCGTACGGGTCGGGGATCGGGTATCCGCCGGCGCCGTTGTAGACGTTCACCGCGTTCACGGCCGGGATCGCCGTACCGTACGATGCATTGATCGTGGCGATGAACGTGTTGGCGACGATCGCATAGCCCGTGTTCGAAGGATGGAGCCCGTCGAACGAGAGCAGTCCGCCACCGAAGGCGAGCGAACAGCACGTCGGGAGATTGATCGGCACGCCGCCCGCGTTCGCGATGCTCACGAAGGTCTGGTGAACGTCGACCAACGGCGTCGTGGTCGCCGTCGCGGCCGCCGCGATGGCCGCGTTGTAAGCGGTGTTCAGCCCCTGGACCTGGGCCGCGAAGGCGTCGGGCAGATAGGCCGATCCGAAGCCGCTACCGGCCGTCGTCGGATCCAACACCGGGTTGCAGTTGGCCGTGCCGGCGCCGCCCGCGAACTGGGTGATGCACTGCGAGAACGCGGCCAGGAAGCCGCTCTCGGTCAGGTAGCCGGCGCCGGTGACGCCGTACTTCGTCTGGATGTTGGCCGATGCGTTGGCGGCGATGGTCGGTGCGTACAGCGCCGGAATGCCGACCCGTTCGAGGAAGGCGGTCATCGTGCCGGTCAGGACCGCGCCACCCTTGGTGAACTGCGGCAGGCCGAGGATGTCGGGCAGGTTCGCCACCACGACCTTCGAGCCGACGCCCTTGAGCGAGGTGATGATCTGGGCGATGTCGGCTTGCATCTGGGCCGGGGTGTCGATCGGCGCTTGGCCGCCCGAGAACGTGAACTTGAGCAGATCGTTCGCGCCGAGCCAGACGGTCGAGAGCGTCGGACGATCGGCGAGCGCCGCGTTCAGCATCGTGAGCGGCTGGTTCGCGCCCAGCTTACCGGCAAAGCTGCCGAGGATCGGATAGAAGTTCGAATCTTCCGCATCCAACAGCGTCTGCAACCCGCCCGAGGTCGGATCGCCGAGGACGGTCGGATAGGACGGGCACGAGGTGCCGACCGGGCCCGGCGGCGGACCGCTGTGCGGGTTGGTCATGTAGATGGCTTCGTGGGCCGTGATGCCGGGGACGCCGACGTCGAGCGGAAGCGTGGTCGGATTCGCGCGATACGACGCCAGCGCCGCAAGCGAGTACATCGACTGATTGAAGGCGTTACAGCTGAGCTGCGTCGGGCCGAAACCGGGGGCGGAGGCCGAGACGACGATCTGTCCGCCGTTCCCGGTGGCCGCGATCAGCGGCAGGACCGAGGTGGCCGGAGCCGAGATGGTGGCGACGGCCGATGCGACCGTGCCGCCCGCGATCTGCTCTTGGAGCAGGGCGAAGAAGCCGTTGGTCTGGGTGGCCGGAACCAGTCCGCCCGGGAGTGCCGAGACGGGATTGCCGAAGTACGAGACGCCCATCGTGCCGTTGGATTGCGTGCCGGCCGTCAGGCTATCGCCGACGCCGACGACGCGTGCGAGGGTCGCGCTACCGGCCGGATAGACCGGGCTCGGCGGACCGTTGGGGATCGCGCTGCCGCCGCCGGTACCACCGGCGCAGGCGGCAAGCGAGACGATGGCCAGAACGGCCAGAGGTTGTGCGAGACGTTTCATCATTGCTTGTGCCTTTGTTAGAACGGAAGCACGCTCGGCGTGCCGATGCCGAACTGGATTTGCAGTTGCGTTGCCTTGAGGCCGCCGACGCTCGGAACGACCGGGTTGGCGGAGCACGGCAAGGCCTGACAGGTGAGGGCGGTGACGCCGTACGGGCTGTAGTTGGTCGGACCGCCGCTGTTGAGCACCAGCTGCACGAAGCCGTTCTTACCGAGGCGGTGCGACGCGCCGAGGAAGTACGCCATCAGATGCTGCGCGTAGGTGTCGGTCGGAAGATAGTCGCGCGAACTCTGCGGCTCGAAGAAGATCGTCATGTCCTTGGTCGGCGTGTATTCCAGGTACAGGATCTGATAGAGCTGCGCGTTGTTCTCCTGATTGAGGCCGGCCTTATGCACGAGCCACGACGGCGCGAGCGTGAAGGTTCCGAACATCTTCGGCGTCTTCAGGAACGGCATGGTGATCGCGAGCGAGTAGATCTGCGCGCTGCGCGTGTAGACGCCGGTGATCGGGAAACCGTTGTTCTCAAAGGCGACGCGGTCGTCGTTCGAGGTCGAAGCGGCGATCTTGGACGTGCGCGAGACGTAGGTCGGCGAGATCACGATCGGGATCGCGCGGCCCTTCATCGAGCCGACGTTGATCAGCTTCTCGAGATTGACGAGGAAAAAGCTGTCCTTGGTGGTCACGTTGATCTGCGGGCTGACCGTGCCGAGATCGACGCTGCCGAGCGGCGATGCGAGGCCCTGCAGATAGAGCGGCACCGTGCCGCTGTTGAAGCCGACCGGGTAATGCTGGAGCTGGTAGTACGACGCGGTGACGCGCGTGCTGGGATTGAAGCCGTAGGCTCCGACCACGTCGACGCCGCCGGGCAGCCAGGCCTTGCCGGTCTTGCCGATGTTGCCGTAGGGGTAGGCCATCGAGAAGTCGGCCGTGTAGCCGAATCCGGTGGGGAGGCCGACCGCGCCGCCGACGGGCGACTGGGCGACCGGCGGAACCTGCGCGACCGTTCCGGTCTGCGGGCGGCTCATGGCATTCTTGATACCGGCGTTGGCGCCGCTGACGACCCCGGTCGCCAGGGCTTCGCTCGTGTCGGCGAAAGCCGGCGCGGCGGTCCCGAATACGACCGCGAGCGCCACTAGGGCGGCGGTCGAGCGGGCTAGGGATTTGAGCATAACGATCTCCAAGACGCGACTCCGGTCCTATTAAAAATATCAGACACGGTTGCGCTCAGACGTTGGTCGCCCGGAGCATTTTCCCTGGTGGCTCCGGGCGAATTCCTAGGACCTTCCGGGCCGCTAGCTAGGCGGGTTCGGGGGTCGTTTCGATGGCCTTCCCCGGGGTCGAGCTCTTGCGTAGCTCCCAACCCTTGATGACGACGTACAGAACCGGGGTGATGATCAGGTTGAGGAACGTCGAGATCAGCATGCCGCCGAAGACGGCCGTGCCGAGGGACTGGCGGGCGCCGCTGCCCGCGCCGGTCGCGACGACCAGCGGAAGCACGGCGATGACGAAGGCGATCGAGGTCATCAGGATCGGCCGGAGCCGGGTCTGGGCGGCCTTGAGGGCCGCTTCGACGACGGTCGCACCCGCCTTGAGCTGTTGATTCGCGAACTCGACGATCAGAATCGCGCTCTTGCTGGCCAGGCCGATCAGCATGACGTAGCCGACCTGGGTGTAGGCGTCCTGCGAAAGACCGGTGTTCCCGAAGAACGCGAATGGAGCGCCGATCCAGTGCACCCAGCCGGGCGCGTTCGGGTATCCGAAATCGATGATCGCCGCCGGGATCCCGAAGAGCGTCCGGAACTTGATGAAGAGCAGCGCACCGAGCAGCGCCGCGGGAACCGCGAGAATGACGATCATCGGATCGACGAACGATTCGTACTGCGCCGCAAGCACGAGATAGACGAACACGATGCCGAGTCCGAAGATCAGCGCTGCGAGCGAACCACCCTGGATCTCTTCGAGCGAGAGGCCCGACCATTCGTAGCTGACGCCCGGCGGATCGATCTTCTTCGCGAGCTCCTGCATCCGGTCGATGGCCTGTCCGCTACCGTAGCCCTGGGCCGCGCTGCCGTCGATCTCGATCGAACGGAACAGATTGTAGTGCGTGATCGTCGGCGGCGACTTGCCGACCGTCGCATGGACCAGGTCGCTGACCGGCACGATTCCACCGGCCGCCGAGCGCACGTAGAGACCGTTCAGCGACGAGACGCGATCGCGGTACGGAGTGTCGGCTTGGACGTAGACGCGATACGAGCGGTTGAGATAATCGAAATCGTTGATGTAGGCCGAACCGAGATCGACCTGCATCGTCCCGAACAGATCGCTCAAGTTCACGCCGATCGCCTTGGCCT
>JBEPVY010000144.1:0-5861 GCA_041690835.1 Vulcanimicrobiota bacterium
CCGTCGATGCCGAGGACGCCCTCGTCGCGCCGGAGACCGTGTTCGATCAGTTCGGCGGCCGAAAGATTCTCGTAGGTCTTGGCGGAGCGGATGCGTTCGGGGACGGTAATCACGCAATAACCGTTAGGCGAGCCTACATTGGGTGCCTGCAGGCTCGCCGTTGGCTGGCTTGGTACACATGGAAGTATGCGGTTCATCCTTCGTGTCTCTTTTGTCGCAGTCGTGCTCGGCCTCGCGCTCGCGGGCCCAGGCCAGGCGATCCTACCCTTCCATTTCGGCCTCTTCGCGGTCGGGCCGCTGGACGGGATCACCGACGTCCCGGGCGTCCGGGTCGGCAATCTGACCAAGATCCAGGGGGCCTCGATCCGGACCGGGGCGACCGTCATCATGCCCAACGACGACCCGTGGAACCGCAAGGTCGCGGCCGCGACGGTCGCCTTTAACGGCAACGGCGAGATGACCGGAACGCACTGGATCGAGGAGTCCGGCTATCTCGAAGAGCCGATCGTACTGACGGATACGATGGACGTGCCGCGCGCCGCCGACGGCGTCGAGTCCTACATGATCGCGCGCTATCCGCGCGTGGGCGTGACCGACGACGTGCCGCTGCCGGTGGTCGCAGAGTGCGACGACCAAGCGCTCAACGACATCCGAGCACGTGCGGTATCGGCAGACGACGTGCAGAAGCTGATCGGCGACGCGGAAACGGGGCAGTTCGGACGCGGCAGCGTCGGCGCGGGCACCGGCATGAAGGCGTTCGCGTTCAAAGCCGGCATCGGCTCTGCATCGCGCGTGATCTCGAAGGATGCGGGCGGCTACACCGTCGGCGTCCTGGTGAACGACAATACGGGGAGTTCGCGAGAACAGCTGACCATCGATGGCGTCCCGGTCGGTGCGCGGCTCAAGGGCGAGCTCCGGCCGATCTTTCCGAAACGCGTCGCGATGCACGGCCGCATGGCCTCGGGCAGCATCGTCGTGATCGTGGCGACCGACGCGCCGCTCGATTCGCGCCAGCTCCACGCGCTCGCGCTGCGGGCCGCGCTCGGGATGGGGCGGACCGGTCTCACCTCGGATCTCGGAAGCGGCGATCTCTTTCTCGCGTTCTCGACCTCGCGCGTCTACCGGCGCAACGCGGACTTCGATATCCTCGCGCCGGCGATCGCGACGCCCGAGAACGAAGAGACGCTGAACGCACTCTACGGCGCGACCGCCGAAGCGACCCAGGCCGCCATCTACGATGCGCTCTTCGAAGCCAAGACGATGACCGGGAAAGGCGGCGTGACGTACTACGGGTTACCGGTCGACCGCGTCCTCGAAATGCTGAGATCGCGATGATCGCCCTCGAGACCGAGCGGTTGCAGATCCGTAACTGGCGCTGGCCGGAAGATGAAGAAGGCGCCCGCCTGATCTTCTGCGATCCGGACGTGATGCGGTTCATTCCGGCCGGGACGTTCGCGCCCGATGTCGTGCCGCGGGTCGTGCAACGGATGATTGAACGCGACGCGCACGACGGTTTCGGCGTCTGGCCGGTAGTGGAGAAGATCAGCGGCGGCGTGATCGGCGAGTGCGGTATCACCTACATCCAGGAGACCGCGGACGTCGAGATCGCGTGGCTCTTCTCGCGAGCGGCCTGGGGCAAAGGTTTCGCGACCGAAGCGGCCGGAGCGGTCCTCCGCTACGCCCTCGGCGAGGCGGGTCTGACGGCCGTCTATGCGTTGGTGGTGCCGGAGAACCGGGCTTCGATCGCGGTCGCGAACCGGCTCGGCATGCGCTTCGACCGGGTCGCGCGCGCGTACAAGCGCGACATGTTGCGTTACGTCGCCCACGCGCCGGGTATCTAGGACCTATGAAGATCAAACTCGGTCAGGTCGGCCACTTCGGACTCTCGGTTCGGGATCCGGATGCGAGCGCGGCCAGGTGGGGCCAGCACTTCGACCTCAAAGAGATATTCCGGTACGACGAGGGCGTCGCGATCTCGAACCACGCCATCACGATTGCCCTGCATCGCGGCGTCCCGCACCCCGGAACGTTCGATCACATGTCGTTTCACGTCGCGGATATGGACGCATTGCGCTACGCCTTAGAGACCTTGCGCGAGGGCGGCGTGAAGTTGGAGGATCCGGGGGACGAGATCGGTCCCGAAGGGCCGGGCTCGAAGAACATGGGCCTCTGGTTCTACGATCCCGACGGCTATCGCTGGGAGCTTTCCGTCCAAGCCTAGGCGGTCGACGGGTCACGAAAGCGAGCCCTTCCGAGGGCTTGCTTTTTTTTGTCGGTTCTGATAGTGTCATGGTGTCTTAGGACACTAAGACGCTTATGCAGACGAACGAACTACGACTCGACGATCGTTCTCCGGTGCCGGTCTACGTGCAGTTGCGAGACCAGATACTGCACGCGTTGGCGCGGGGATCGCTCAAGGGCGGCGACAGACTCCCGGCGGTGAGAACCGTCGCGAGTTCGTTGCAGGTCAATCCGAATACCGTCAACCGGGCCTACGCGGAACTCGAGCGCGACGGCGTGCTCGTGGTCGAGCGGGGCCGGGGAACCTACGTTGCCGAGCGAGCCCGCGCGTCGCGCGCGCCGCACAAGCACCGGCTCGTCGAACTCGCGGAGCGCTTCGTAGCGCAGGCGCGGGCGATGGGTTTCGACGGTCCGGACGTGATCAAGGCCGTGACGGCCGCGGTTCGCTCGATGCGGGGATCTTGGAGGTAGATGATGGACGCACTCTTGATCGTCGGCGTGGTCGGGTTGATCATTCTCGTGCTCAAGCGCTGGGATCAGCGCAGCGGTCTAGCCACGCATCGCGAGCGCCGCGATGCGGGCCGCCTTCCCTGGTGACGGTCTGGTCTCGAACGCGCACAGAGCTTCACCGACCCGTGCGGCCATGGTGTTGGTGACGAACCACGGCGGCTTCGGCAGGAGCGTGCTGCTACCGTAGCCGACGAGGCTCCGCGGGAACGGAGCGAACGGCGCGCGGACCACGCTCTTGAGACTGCGGGAGAAGAGGTGCGCGTTGTGCACCACCCCGATGCCCGAGCCGACCCTGTCGGGCGTGTGGCCCGGGTATGCGCCCCAGGGCGTCTCCGCGATGAAGTAGCCGACGCCGGTCCAGGCGTTCACGCCGATGCACCCGTAGCGCAACCCGGCGATGGCCGCGTCGATCTCGTCGCGGAAGGCCGCTTCGGTCTTCGGATGGACGATCAGATTCGCACCGAGCGTTCCCTCGAGCTTGTCGTTCGCGAACGCGACGGCTGAGGTGAGATACGTCTCGACTTCGCCGGGAAGCGTCACGATCGCGAGCACGTCGCAGAAGGCTTCGGTCTGCAACGCGTCATCGCCGTCGTGCACCAGGACCGCGCTATCGCCGACCGCCGCGCGTCCGGCGGTGAGCGCGTCGTGCCGTTCGCTTGCGCCCGGGTAGTATTGAGGCCGCGGCGTCAGGCCGCCCAGGATCCGTCCGATATGCGCGAGCAGCTTCGGCGTTCCACTCCATTCGGCGGGGAGCACCAGCACCTGCGCCGCGATGCAGTTGAAGCCTCCGTTGTGCCGCTTCTGCGTGACGATGTTCTCGGCCTGAAACGCGAAGTCGTCGTCGATCCAATCGCCGGGCACGACGATCGTCGGACTGACGTTGCCGAGTTCACTGGTCAGCGGTTTCTCGAGGCCGCGCGCGCGCAACTCCGCGAGGATCGCGTCGTGGGTCTTGGCGCTGCCGGTCACGTGGATCTCGTCGACGCGCGGATCCGTGCAGAGGCGCGCGCCGAGATCCGCGCCGCCCTGGACGATCCGCACGTAGCCCTCGCGGATCAGCGGAGCGAGCGCTTCGCCGAAGATCGGCAGCAGATACGCGTTGACCGGGTTCATCTTGAGCAGGCAGACGGCGCCGTCGGCGAAGAGTTTGTAGAGCACGTCGAGGGGCGCGATCGAGGCGATGTTGCCGGCCCCGAGGACGAGTGCGACGTGCGGCGCCGGATCGACCTGCGCGTACCACGTGCCGAGCGTCTGGCCGAGCGTCGCCGGCGTCACGCCGTCCTGCATCCAGACTTCGGCGCGTACGCCGTTCAATAGCAAGCGGTCGTACGCCGTCTCCGGAAACACATCGACCACCGTCCGTCCGTCCCGGCGCACGCGCACGCGCTTGCCCGGGATCTGGGGCCGACCCATGGCGACGATCTGCTTCAGGGTGCGGATATAGCGGGTCAGCGCGTAGAGCACGGCCCAAGGGCCCGAGATCGACTCTTCGCCCTCGAGCGGGGTGCCGGCGATGCCCTTTGCGCGGGCTGCGGTGGCCGTCCAGCGCTCGGCGGCGGCTCCAGTGGCCGCTCGGACCTCGGCGAAGAGTTCGGCCTTGGCGGCGGGCGGCAAACGGCTCCAGCGCACCGCGCCGTCGCGAAGTGCGTCCAGGTCGCGGTCGACCGCCGTAGCCTCGTCCATGGAACCGCGCTTGACCGCCCGGGGTATAGTATCCTCGGAGGTGCCCACATGGCCGACAAACGCAAACGCCATCGGGAGCCCAACCTCGTCCCCCGGCTTGGCCCGGCGACGAACCTGCGTCCGGCAGGGGCTCACGACGACAAGAAACACTACGACCGCAAGAAGATCAAAGCCGTCCTCCGCCGCGAAGCCGAGGACGGCTTTGACAATTCTCACGCTGGCCGAGGCCTTACATCTAGGTCTAGCCGTGGGCGGCGGTGATCATCCAGCTGACGCCGTAGCGGTCGTTGACCATGCCGAACTTGCCGCCCCAGGGGACGTCGCCGAAGGGCATGGTGATCTTGCCGCCGTCAGCCAGGGCATTGAAGATACGCTCGCCGTCGGCGACCGCGTCCATGCCGAGCGACATCGAGATCTCGGTCTCGCCGACCGGCGTCGGTACCGTGCCCGGATGGCCGTCGGAGGCCATGAACTTGAAACCGTCGCCGGTGAAGGTGGAGTGGAGAACTTTGCTCTTCCACGATTCGTCGACGCCGCCGCCTCCGGGCGAGTCGCCGAAGCGATTGACTTCATACGAACCGCCGAGCGCGGACTTGTAGAACTCGAGCGCTTCATCGCACTTGCCATAGAAATAGAGATAGGGTTCGAGTCTCATGCTTTGCTCCTGGTATGGTCAGGTTGAGAAGCTGCCGGCTGCGGTCGGGCCCTGGCAGGTATCGTCGTAGAGCAGCGCTTGTACCGTCGTGCCTGCCGGCAACGCCGGGATCGTTCCGGCTTCGACGTATTCGTAGAGGCCCGGCGGAAGTGGCGCAGGCGTCGGCGCGCCGCCGGGCGGCGTCGCGAGGACCAGCATCGATGTTCCCTCGAGTGTCTGCGTCCCGCCGATGACGAGATGGATGCGAGCGGTCGCGACGAACTGCGGTGAGTGCGAGAACACGGTGAAGTACAGCGTGCCGACGTTGGTAGGCACGTGGGTCGCGCCGTTCGTCGGAGCGATCATCGCCGTTGCCGGCGTCATGTTCGGCGGTCGTCCGCAGACCGCCGGCGTTACGGTCAGGGCCGTGGATGCTCCACTCGAATCGGTCAATCGCACGGAGACCGGGGCACCCACGTTGCTACCGATCGGGAGAACGGAGACGGTCGCGGTGTTGAGGCTAAGCGCGGTGACGCTCACGCCGATCACCGTCGGATCCGACGCGACTGCGGTGAGCGTTGCGAACGATCCGCTGGAACGCGTCACGCTGATCACTTGAGCCGCCGTCTGATCGAGCGCAAAGGCGATGGTCGTCGGATTCGCCGTAATCGTCACGGCCGGAACGGGCAGCGGTTGCTCGACGGCGACTTGGCTCGGGCCGCAGCCGGCTGCGATGACGAACGACGTCGCGGCAAACGCATAGAAAAACGCCCGGCGGTGATTTCTCATGCCG
>JBEPVY010000145.1:0-5825 GCA_041690835.1 Vulcanimicrobiota bacterium
CTCTTTCGAGGACGGATCGCCCTTGTAGGTGAGCACGATGAACTTGGCCGGTTGCACGCTGCCTGCGGCGACGGAGAGATACGAACCCATGCCTTCTTTGAGGGCCCGATCTTCGTCGAGGACGTCGATCGCGAGGCCGGCATCGCCCGCGACCTTGGTCGCCTGCGCGGCCATGTGGGTCGGCGTCATGTCGTTGGCCGGGGTCGCGGCCATCGTGCGTGCGATGTTGACGGATTCGCCGAGGATGATTCCGCGCGCGACGCCGGCGGCGACGCCGGCGGCGTCAAAGCTGTCGTCGAGAATCGTCACGGCCGTGGTCGCGATCTTCTTTTCCGGTTTGGACTGATAGAGCGTGATGTCGAACGCGCCCGTGATCGCGCCTTCGGCGACGAACGAGGCGCAGGCCGCTTCGCTACCCTTGGCCTGCGGCGGGAGCGCGAATGCGATCTCGGCGACGTTCTTGCGGCCGAGCTGGCGGACGGCGACGCCGGCCGCACGGGCCAGAAAATGCGGCTCGAACTTCGCGCGATCGCCCAGTCCGACCAGGAGCACGCGTCCGAACGGCTGGCCCTGCGCATGGACGAGGGCCGTCTCCGCGAGCTTGCCCTTGATCTCGCCGCTCTTCAGGATCTCGGCGATCGCCCCGCCCAGTGCGTCGTCGGCGGCTTTTGTCGCACCGTCGAGCGTCCCATCGGTGAAGACGGGGACGACGAGTGCGCCGGTGCGCACCGAGATCGGCGCATCGTGGGCGATACGGACTTGCATGCTAAACCTTTCACGTGGGGGAAGAGGAGCCCTGACATGGCCCCAAACAGCGACCAATTTCAAGCGAACGACGCCTATTCCCGCGCGGGCGTGGATATCGCCGCCGGAAACGCCGCAGTCGCCCGCTATAAGGACGTTTTGGGCGCTTGGCGGCATCCCGATCAGCTGGATGCGATCGGCGGATTCGGCGGGCTGTTCAAGCTCCCGGGTGACGGAGAAAGGGCACTCGTCGCATCGACCGACGGGGTCGGGACCAAGATCCTGATCGCGGCGGAACTGCGGCGCTACGACGGCGTCGGTCGCGATCTCGTGAACCATTGCGTGAACGACATCTTGGTGGTCAACGCATCGCCGTTGTTCTTCCTCGACTACTTCGCGGTCGGGAAGCTCGACCCGGAGGTGGCCGCGGCGGTCGTGCAAGGGTGTGCGAACGCGTGTCGAGCGCACAACTGCGCGCTGCTCGGCGGCGAGACGGCGGAGATGCCGGGCGTGTATGCGCCGGGACACTTCGATCTGGCCGGGACGATCGTCGGGATCGTGGATCGTGCGAACGTGCCTCGGCCTGAGACGGTCGAAGCGGGCGATGCGATCATCGGCTTGCCGGCGGTCGGACTGCACACGAACGGCTACTCGCTCGCGCGCGCCGTGCTGCCGCGTGAGGAGTGGGAAGCGCCGTTCGAGGGCGGGACGTATGCGGATGCGTTGCTCGCCGAACATCCGTCGTATTTGAAAGAAGTCCGCGCGATCCAAGCGGTCGCGAAGGTGAAGACGATGTCGCATATCACCGGCGGCGGACTGCTGGAGAACGTGCCGCGCACGTTGCCCGCGCACGCCAAGGCGATCTTCGAACAGTCGCGCTGGAGCGTACCGCCGATCATGCGCGAGTTGGTGAAGCGGGCGAACCTGACGGTCGAAGAGCGCTATCGCACGCTCAACATGGGTGTCGGCTATACGCTGGTCGTTCCGCTGGCGGATGCACCGGCCGCGCTCGCAGCGGTGCCGGGCTCGATGGTCGTCGGCTGGATCGAGAACCGTATCGGCGACGAGCCACCGGTCGTCGTTCACCCCGCTCGCGACTAGTGGACCAGATGGTGAACCTGCTCGTCGATCTGGACGAGCGGTTCGGCCCGGACGCACTCGTCGGTGCGATGCGCGGGATAGAGAACGCGGGCTACCGAGTTGCGCGCCAGCATTCCGACGGCGACGAGCAGCTGATGCCGTGGATCGATGAGGTCTTCGGCGGGACCTGGAGCGCGGAGGCGTACGCCGGCCGGAACGTCATCGCGTACGGCCGGGACGGTCATGCGGCGTTTGCGAGCTACGCGCCCGTAGGGTTGACCTTTCGTTGGTTACGAGGCATCGGTGCGGAGCCCGGCGTCGGCATCTTCGGTCCGTTCGGCGTCGCTCCCGAACATCGCAAACAGGGCATTGGCCCGCACGTGCTCGTCGCGGCGCTTGCGTCGTTGCGCGAGCAGGGCTTCGAGCGCGCGCTCATCCCGGCCGTCGGTGAAGAGAAGCTGGTCGACTACTACACGCGCCACTCGGGCGCGCGCGTCGTGGAGACGTTCGAAAAGCGCGCCTTCGTCGCGAAACGTTATCGCACGCTCGTGCTGGCATCGGGCGCCGGCACCAACTATCAGGCCGTGATCGATGCGACGAAGGCCGGGCGCCTGCCGCTCGATATCGCGGCGCTGATCTGCAACGTGCCCGACGCCGGCGTGCTCCGGCGCGCGAGCTCGGAAGGTACGGCGGGGCGGGTCGTGACCTGGGATCGCGAGAGCGAGCCGCGCGCGGCGTTCGATCGCCGGTTGCTGGATGCGGCGATCGCGGAAGAACCGGAGTTGGTCTTACTGCTCGGCTGGATGCATCTCTTCGACGATGCGTTCGTCGGGCGGTTCGCGGATCGCGCGATCAACGTCCACCCGGCGTATCTCCCGTTCGAACAGCAGAACGACGAAGTCGCCCTCTCGGACGGGACGTATCTGCGCGCCTTTCGCGGCGCGCACGCGGTGCGCGATGCAGTGCGTGCGGACGCGAGGTGGATCGGTGCGACGGCCCACGGGTTGAGCGTCGAAACCGACCGCGGGCGCGTGCTGGTGCGAAAGCCGGTGCGCCTACCCGAGGGCGCCGATCTGCATGCGGCGATCGAACTGCTCCGCCCGGTCGAACACACCGTCATGGCGGGCGGCATCATGCGCTGGGTCTACGAGCGCTAGGACATCCTACCGTCCGAAGGCGTTTGCGAGCTTCGAACCGAGATCGAGGGCGGCGGTCGGTTCCGTGGTCGGCTGGAACTCGGTCCACGACGCGGTCCACGTCGCGACCTTGCCATCGGTGAGACGGTGGACGGTTAGGAAGCACATCGGTTGGCTGGATAGCGACGGGTAGTCGCCCGGGATCGGGAGCGCGACCATGAGCGGCGCACTCTCGCCGAACGCGCCGCCGATCTGGCCGGTCATGGCCGTGTCCGTTGAGAGCATGCGCGCCGCACCCATGTTCTCCGTTCGGGACGGGCGATAGGCATGCGTGACCTGGGTTGCCCAGCTGGAGCCATCGACCGCCTCGATCGAGTTCGCGATGCTCGCCAGCGTGGCCGGCGCAATCGTCAGGCCGTGCGGCGCGCCGAGTCCGCTCTGGGCGGTGGCGTGGCCGCTTGAGTCCAAGGTGAAGGTTCGGACGCGATAGCCGACTTCTCGGTAGGTCAGCGTCCACGGTGCGGCGGCGGGAACGGCCGGCTGGGCGGCCGGCGGGGCCGGCGCCACGGCGCAGAGCGCCAGCAAGGATGCGGCGGCGAGGAGCGAGTGCTGCAACTTCATAAGGAGGACCCTCCATCATGATTTTACGCCTGTATCCTGAGGAGTTCCTTGAAGCTTGACAGCGGCCGAGCATCCGTGGTTAACTCGCTCCAATGCTCGTTCGTGCCACGTTTGCATATTGGTATTTTAGCCGTCCCATCGGGTCGGTCTGAGGCCGTTTGCGCGCATAGTACGAGTCAGCACTACGCAAGATCGCAAACCCTCGCCGACCGGCGGGGGTTTGTTTTTTTATCCACCCAAGAAAGAGCATCATGGAAATCGCGGCGGTCTATCAGGGGGTCGACGGGGCCTACTCGCAGCTGGTGCTGCAGGGCTGGGCGGCGGGGCGCGGCCTCGAGATCAAGACGCACGGAGCCTCGACCTACCGCGAGGTGGCGGCGGCTTTGGCGGGTCTGCGGGCCGATGTGGGCGCGATCCCGATCGAGAACGCGATCGTCGGAACGGTCCGCGAGGGCTACGATCTGTGCGCCGAGTTCGATCTCGAGCCGATCGCCGAAGTGCTCCTGCGGACGGATCACCGGCTGCTCGGGGTCCGGGGGGGCACGCTCGAAGACGTCCGCGAGGTGCTCGCGCATCCGCTCGTGATCAACGAGTGCGGGCGCTTCCTGGCATCGCTGCCGCACGCTCGCGCGATTCCGTGCGAAGATACCGGCATCGCGGCCCGTGAAGTCGGCCGGGGGGGCAACGCCTCGATCGCCGCGCTCGCGCCGGCCTCGGCCGCGCGCATCTACGACCTCGAAGAGTTGGCCCGCGACTGCGCCGACGACCCGCGAACCTACTCGCGCTTCATCTTAGTGCGTTCGCGTCTGAACACGGTGGATGCGCCGCCGCCCGGGGAGAAGCGCAAGACCTCGCTGATCTTCGCGCTACCCGACGCTCCCGGAGCCTTGGCCCGCGCGCTCGCGCACCTGGATACGAACGCGGTCAATCTCTCCAAGCTCGAATCCAAACCGCTGCTCGGTCAGGGGAACGATCACACGTTCTATGCCGATCTCGACGGCGACGCGCGGGATGCGAACGTCGCCAAAGCGCTCGAAGGCATCCGCGGCGTCGCGCGGAGCGTGACCGTGCTCGGCAGCTACGACGCGCACGTCGGTCCGCCGATGGGCACCGATGCGGTCGATCTGCCGATCCGGCCGACGCTTAGCGAAGCGCCCGTACGCGTGACCTCGGCGCGCGTGCCGCGCATCGAGACCAACTCCGCTTACCCGCGGGTCGCACGCGAGTCGAAGCCCGAAGGCAGCTTCATCAAGGTCGGCGACGTGACCATCGGCGACGGGACGTTCACGATCATCGCGGGACCGTGCTCGGTCGAATCGCGCGAGCAGATGGTCGCGACCGCGCAGGCGGTCAAGGGCCACGGCGCCGTGATGATGCGCGGCGGCGCGTTCAAGCCGCGGACCAGTCCGTACGCGTTCCAGGGCCTCGGTTGGGAAGGCGTCGATCTGCTCGCCGAAGCGGGCCGGGCGGCCGGCATGCCGACGGTCAGCGAAGTGATGACGATCGATCAGGTCGAGCGGATGGCGGCGAACATCAGCATGCTTCAGGTCGGCGCGCGCAACATGCAGAACTTCGATCTGTTGAAGGCGGTCGGTCGTACCGGCCATCCGGTGCTGCTCAAACGCGGCCTTTCGGCGACCATCGAAGAGCTGCTCGCGGCCGCCGAGTACATCCTCTCGGAAGGCAACCCGCACGTGGTGCTGTGCGAGCGCGGCATTCGCACGTTCGAGACCGCGACCCGGAACACGCTCGACCTCTCGGCCGTACCGGTACTGCGCGAGCGGACCCATCTGCCGATCATCGTCGACCCGAGCCACGGCGTCGGCGTGCGCCGTTGGATCATGCCGATGGCCCGCGCGGCCAAGGCGGCCGGCGCGCACGGCTTGATCCTCGAGGTCCATCCGAATCCGCCCGAAGCCAAGAGCGATAAAGAGCAGGCGCTCACGTTCGACGACTTCGGCGCGATCGTGCGCGAACTCGACGCGATCCCGACCGAGCGCATGCACGCGCGGGTCGGCGCGTGATCGTTCGGATCGGCGGAAATCCGCGATTGCGCGGCGAGGTGCGCGTACCGGGCGATAAGTCGATCGCCCATCGCGCGCTGATGCTGGGTGCGATCGCCAACGGCTGGACGCGCATCGCCGGGCTCTCGCGC
Organism: Vulcanimicrobiota bacterium; assembly: GCA_041690835.1. Classification (GTDB taxonomy): domain Bacteria; phylum Vulcanimicrobiota; class Vulcanimicrobiia; order Vulcanimicrobiales; family Vulcanimicrobiaceae; genus JALYSX01. The sequence continues at coordinate 5,737 of JBEPVY010000145.1, forward strand.
GGGGAGGACGTCGCGTCCACCATCCGGGTGCTCGGCGACCTCGGCGTCGCGATCTCGCGGAACGGCGAAGCGGCGCTCGTGCAAGGGCG
>JBEPVY010000146.1:0-5808 GCA_041690835.1 Vulcanimicrobiota bacterium
GCACGGCGAGCGCCAGTTGCAGCATCAGCGCGAACCAGAAGACCGGCATCGACTGACCGAAGAACGCGAACGTCGTGATGAAATAGTCGCCGAGCGAGTACGGCTTGATCGCCGAGAACAGGCCGGCCGAAAGCCCCAGAGCGAGCGCCAGGATGAACGACGAAATCGTCAGTTCCACGGTCGCAGGCATACGTTCGAGAATCGCCTGCAGGACCGGCTCCGAGTTGCTGGTCGACCAACCGAGGTCGCCGCTCGAGAGGATGTGCCACAGCCACTTCAGGTACTGGATGATCAGCGGCTGGTCCAACCCGAGGTTGTGCTTGAGCCGGATGATGTCGGCCTGGGTGATGTGCGGATTCTGCAGATACGGCGCCAATGCACCGCCCGGAGCATTGTTCGTTATCTCGAAGAGAATGAACGAAATCAACAGGAGCAGTGGGATCGCTTGCAGCGTTCGCCGCACGACGTAGGTGAACAGAGACTAGGCCTCCACTGGAACTGGGCCGCCAGTTATTGGACCGCCGCTAGTTGGCCGAAGCACCCGGTACTCCTTGCGCCGGTCGCCGCATCGGGCCGAGACCGAGAATGACCCGGGCCTGGTCCGGCGTCGCGACCGGCCGGCCGGCTTCCACCGAGATCCGGGCGACCCGCGCGACCAGCTCTTCATTGGTGGCAAGCCTGCCCTTGCTGTAGTACAGATTATCTTCCAAGCCGACCCGGACGTGACCGCCCATCGCGATCGCCACCATAGCGAGCGGCAATTGTTGACGGCCGACCCCGGCCACCGACCAGGTGCAGCCGGCCGGAAGGGCGTCGACCAGGTCGCAAAGATTCTGAGCGGTCGCGTCCAGCCCGCCGGGGACGCCGAGCACCAGGTCGACGTGCTGCGGAAGGTCGATGGCGCCTTCGGCGGCGAGCCGCCGAGCGTTGCTCAAGTGACCCTTGTCGAAGATCTCCAGCTCGGGGCGGACCTCGAACTCGCGTAGTTTGGCCGCGATCCCGCGCATGATCGGAAACGAATTCTCGAAGATATCATCTCCGAAGTTGACCGAACCGCAGGTCAGGGTCGCCATCTCCGGGCGCAGCTCCAGGACGGAAGCGCGCTCCTCCGGGGTCATCCCGATCGCACCGCCGGTGGAGAACTGGACGATCAGGTCGCTTGCGGCCCGGACCTCGGCGTAGGCCTGCCGGAAACGCTCGACGTCGTGCGTATTGCTGCCGTCGTCGTTCCGGCAATGGACGTGGACGATCGAAGCTCCGGCCTTCCGGATCTTCCGCGCCGTCTCGCCCAGCTTGGTCGGTGTATAGGGCAGATGCGGCGTTTGGTCGGGCGCGATCTCCGCGCCGACCGGCGCACAGGTGATGATCAACGGGTCCATGGCTCGCCCTGCTTTCGCGCTCGTGGGCCGGTTTACCCTAGACGCTCGTGGGCGGCGCGGATCAGGGCGGAATCGAGTCCCAAGAGCTCGGCGAGCGCCAGGGCGTCCGTCTGGGGCGGGGTGGCGGCGGTGACCTCGGCGAGGGTATAGTCCATCGCCTCGGCCAGGGCCGCCAGGGCCGAGGCGAGATCTCCGTCGGCCGGCCGGTTCGGAACGCCGCGCAGACCGCGAATCGCATAGTGGGTCGCGCCGCTCGCCTGAGCGATGCCGGCCAGATGGGTTGCGACCAGTCCGATCGCCGAACGCTCGCGCAAACGCTCGACCAGTGCGATCAAGAGCGCGCGCCCCTCCTGCGGCGTCGTCGTCCGCGCGAACTCGTCGACCAGGACCAACGTCCGCTCGGGTGGACGCGCGAGGATCTCTTGCAAGCGAACGACCTCGCGCGCGAACGACGAGAGCAGGCCGCCGCTCTCGCTCTCGGGCGCGATGCCGAGCCACGCGATCCGTTCGAAACGTGCGATCCGCGCGCGCGCTGCCGGTACCGGCAATCCGAATGCGACGCACAGGGCCAAGAATCCACACGTGCGGAGCGCGATCGACTTGCCGCCCATGTTCGGACCGGTCAACACCGCCACGCCGGACAGGTCGAGCGAGATCGGCGCGTAGAGGCGGCCTTCGCGCGTCAACTCGTCGACCAGCGGCAGGTAGCGCGCCTCGTCGAAGGCGATGCCGGCCTCCGCTTCGTCCGCCGCCACGCACCCGTACGTCTGCGCGAAGCGCACTTTCGCGACGTGCGCGTCGAGATCGCCGAACGCCGTCGCGGCGGCATCGAGGGCCGCGACCCGCTCTCGCACGCGCGCGGAGAGCGCCTCGCGCACGCGCCGTTCGGCCTGCGAAAGCGCCGCATCCGCTTCGTCGCGACGCGTCAGCGCGGCGAGCGCGCCTTCGCTCAAGTCGCATTCGCAGAGCAGATAGGTCGGCGCCTCGCGCACGACCCGCAGGCCCTCGGGCAACGGGACCGGCGCGTCGACGCGCATCAGGATGAACTCGTTCTCGCCGATCTCGTCGCGGCCGAGGGCGCGCGCGATGGCTTGGGTCGACCGGCCGCGCGCCGCATCGTATTCGGCCTGCGCGCGTTGCGTCAATGCGCGCACCGCACCGAGCCCCGGATCGAAGCGTTCGTCGAGATAGAACCCGTACGTACCGGCGCGACCGTATTCGAGCAGTGCGACCAGCGATTCGCATGCGGCCGACGCCTCGGACGAACCGAACTCGCGATCCCGTGCGGCCAGAATGCCGCGCACGCGCGACCACGCATCGGAGAAGCGGAGCAGTTCGAGGAAGGCCGCGTCTTCGAGCGCATCTCCCGCACCGGCGCGCGCGAGCGCCGAGGCGACATCGGGAGCGCGCCGCAACGCATCCTGCAACGCGTCCAACGTCGATGCATCCAACGCCGCCGCATCGTCCGCGATCGCACGCGCGTCCGGCACGGCCAGACCGCTCGCGCGCCGGCCATACTCGCCCACCGGCGCGATCGCGCGCGACAGCCAGGCTACGTCGAGGGCGCCCGCCGTCGTCTCATCCAAGAGGTCGTGTTTCATGCCGCCCGCGCCCCGGCATAGACGTCGAACGTCGGCAGCCCGGTAGCCAGCGCGACCGCGCGCGCGAACGAGGTCGGTTCGAAATAGCGATCCCGTCCGATCGAAGCCACGGTCACGGCGACGACCCGGAGCGGATGCTCGCACCGTAGCAGCAGTCGCCGGGCCGCGCCGTCGAAGGTCTTGCCGGCCAGCACGATCCGGGTGGGATCCCGCACGACGATCTGGCGCGTCTCGCCACCCGCCAACAGCTCGGCGACCAGCGTCGCCGTCAACGCTCCCTCGAGCATCAGCGCGGGCGCGCGCTCGTCGAAGCGCGGCACGCCCAAGCGCGCCACCAGCGCGCGCGTATCTTCGACCGCTTCTTCTATCGTCGTGGCCGCCGCCGCGCCGGTCGCGACCACGATCGCATCTTCGCCCCCCGCGAGGGCCGCGACCCGATCGACCGCCCCGTCGAGGAGCGTGATCTCCGCGCCGAGTCCGCGCAGCCGTGCGAGCGACGCGCGCACGCCGGAAGCCGTCGGCGCGCCGAGGAGTTCGTAGAACGCCGGGGTGCGCACGCGCGCGTAGATCAGCGGGCCGGCCGCCGTCATCAGGTCGCTCGTCTCGATGATCTCGCTCGCAGGCGAAACCGGAAGCACGGCTCGCGCCGTCGCCAGGATCGTGCCGGGTTCCAAGCGCAAGCGCGGTTTCGCGAGCGCATCGCCGATATCGACCGCTTCGCCATCGCGACCGATCGAGGTCAGGCCGACGCACCTCCCGCGCAACGCCTCCAGCAACGCACGGGTGGTCACCGTCTTGCCGACGTTCTTGCTGGTGCCGACGACCGCGATGCCACCCGCGCCGTCGCGCGTTGCCAAGTCGAGCAACTCCGCGCCGACGTTCACCGGCTCATCCGAGGTGGAAGACCTTGAGCAGGATGAACGCGATGCCCGTCAGTGCCAGCACGATGCCCGCCCAGAGTTCGGCGCTCTCTTCGGCGCGGCGTCCGAGCACGCGTCCGAGCGTGAGGCCGAGCACGGTCGCGGCGACCGAGACGATGCCGATCACCGTCAGCGAGACCGCGACCGGCACGCCGATGTAGAGGATCGAAAAGCCGATGCCGAGCGAATCCAGACTGATGGAGAGCGCCGCGACGAAGAGCCCCCACCCTTTGCTCATATCGAGCGGAGTCTTGGACCCGGCGTCCCGCACGCTCTCGTAGATCATGTAGGATCCGACCAGGATCAACGCGCCGAACCCGATGTAGCCCGCGACGTCGCCGAGCAGGTGCCCGACCACGGCGCCCAATCCGGCGCCGATCAGATTCATCAGGATCTCGGCGCTCGCGAACGCGATACCGATCCGGATCTTGACGGCCCGCGGAACGCCGCGAATACCGACGCCGACGCTCACCGCGAACACGTCGAGCGCGAGCGAAAGGGCGACGATGAGAATTTTGATGGCCGGACCCATGTCGGCCAGGGTTCCTAGCGGAGGTTAGGCGTGCCTTCCATCGGGCTCTTCGAGGGGGCGTCCGGCTTGCTCAGCAGGGAGTTGATCGAGGTGCGCAACTGCGAGATCGTAAACGGCTTGTTGAGGAACAGATTCGCGCCTGCGTTCTTCGCGCGGTTGTCCATCGCGTAGTTGGTATGACCGCTGATCATCAGGATCGGAACGCCGCGCGTGCGGCCGTCGGCGCGGAGGCGCTCGACCAGATCGATGCCGGAGATGCCCGGGAGCATGAAATCGCAGACGATGATGTCGAACGGACCATCACGGTCGATCGCGACCAGTGCGCTCTCCGCATCGTTGCACGTGACCATATCGTACGGTCCTTTTCTCAAGACCGTGTCGATCAGCGTGCAGATAGCGGGATCGTCATCCGCGATAAGCACCCGCCAGTTGTTCCGGATCACAAGGGCCGCTTTCCCCTCGGATGCCCCCGTCGCCCGTTTGTCGGAAAGACGTTTTTGGTTAAGTTTTCTTTATGAAGCGCCGCAGCCCAGGGCCGTTGTTCCCGCTCGCAGGCGGAATATTGCTTCTCCTGATCGCCGGCCCGACGATCGCGCTCCTCCTCGCCGTCCCGCCGAACGCCGCCGTTGCGGCGTTCGCGGCCGACGGCGCCCGCCAGGCGCTCCGCGTCTCGCTGGTCGCTTCGACCTGCGCCACCCTGCTCGCAAGCATCCTCGGCATCCCCGCCGGCTACTGGCTCGCGCACCGCGCCCCCGCCTGGCGCGCCGCGGCCCTCTTCGTGCTCGCCCTCCCACTCGCGTTCCCACCCGTCGCCTCGGGCATCATCCTGCTCCACGTCGCCGGCACGCGAGCCCCGATCGGCGGCTGGCTAGCGGCGCACGGGCTTCCGCTCGTCGACTCTCTCGCCGGCGTAGCCCTTGCCGAGTTCTTCGTGGCCGGCTCGTTCGTAGCGATCGCCGCCTGCGCCGCCTTTGGGGCCCTCGACCCGCTCCCGGAAGAATCCGCGCGCACCCTCGGCGCGAGCGAATGGAAGATCTTCGCCCGGATCGCTCTGCCCGCCGCCGCCGGCAACGTCGTCGCCGGCATCGCCTTCGCCTGGCTCCGCGCGATCGGCGAGTACGGAGCCACCTCGATCCTCGCCTACCACCCGACCTCGATGCCGGTCGCCGTCTACGTCGCCCTCAGCGCTCGAGGCGTGGCTCCGGCGCTCGCCCTCTGCTACGGCTTCGTAGTCCTAGCCGCCGTCGTGCTCGCCTTGCAGTGGGTTTTAAGGCGACGCGTCGTATAGGTTAGCCTCGTGGCCCTCATCGACCGTCTCATCGCGCCGGAATCCTCATTCCAGAAGCGCTTTTTCTTTCTCGCGAAGCGCTTCGTCC
>JBEPVY010000147.1:0-5780 GCA_041690835.1 Vulcanimicrobiota bacterium
TGAGTTCGATGGCGTGGATGCGGCCGTCGCCGTGGGCGGCTTTGAGCGCGCGATAGACCATCTGGTGTTGTTCGATCAGCGTCTTGCCGGCGAAAGCCGCCGACGTGACGCCGATGTTGAAGTGGTCCATGGTACCGGTACGGTCGTAGACCGTCACGTCGGCGTCGGGCATCGTCTCGCGGACCAGTGCGACGATGGCATCGTTGGTGATCATCTAGGACCTATTATGACGTAAGACGGGGGTTGTCGTCGCCGCGTAAGGTCTTGGCCAGCGTATTGGCCTGGCGCAGGGTCTCGGGCAGCTCCTTGGCGCCCTTCGAGAGGGCGGCCGCGACGCCGCCGGCCAGCACGACTCCGGTGACCGCCACCAGGATGGCGGGCACGCCCTGGGCCCGGACCGGCCCGATCTCGATCCGGAACTCTCGGACCAAGCGAGCCATGCCCTTGAAGAAACCGTTCGCGCTCATACGACCTTAAGTTGGCGATGCCGGCGGGTCGGACCTAGTCGTCGAAGCCGGCGTCGGTTCCGTCGGCGTATTTGATCTCCGTCACCTGGGCGTCGAGCTTCTTGGCTTTGCCTTTGGAGGCCATCATCGGGCCCGCGTCTTCGCTGAAGCGGATGTAGCGCATCGGATAGTCGAACGAGATCCGGCCGTGCGCCGCGATGTTGCGCCGAAGCTGGACCTCGGCTTGGCCGACACGCGCGCCGGTCTTGGCGTCGTCGAACTCGAGGCCGATCTCCAAGTTCTTCACTTGCTTGGCGGTCAGATTTTGCAAGTCCATGTGCAGCACGAGCGAACGGTCGGCTTCGCTTGCGAGCGTGATCTTCGAAGTGATCAGCTTCGCGATTTCGGCTTTATGCATGGTATCGTCGGCGCGCGCCTGGGCCGCCAGACGAAGCGCGACTTCGTAGGATATCTGCAGGTTGATGACCTCGCGAACGGTCTTGTTCTCGTAGGCGTTCGTGACGTGCTGATGATCGTCGATGAATGCGGCGAAGCGGTTCTTATCCAGGGTCGAGAGGGAGCTCGCCGCGATCTCCGCCTGCACTTTCGCAAGCGTGGGTATCGTGACGACGATCGCGCTCGCGTCGCTCGGCGCTTGGGTGACGGCACTCGAGGTCGAGGTCGTCGTGGTGCTATGGCCTCCGCAACCGACGAGGCTCGCCGCTAATGCGGCGAGCCCCAGAATCGCGGTGGCTTTCGAGACGGTCAGCTGTTTGAGCAACTTGTACCTGATATCCACTTTACGCTGAGGAGTGGATGCAGTTCGATGCCGTTCGGGGCGACCCCCGTCTGGCCATGGAGCGGATCGAAGTACGCGACCCCGGTGACGTCCACCACGATTCCCGACGCGAAGTTGTGGAACGAACTCGGAGGGTTCCCGAAGCACGCGACGAGTTTAGCGCGCACCGAGGTGTAGAAGTTCTGGAATCCCGAGGCGCAGGCCATGCTGCAGGTCGGGTCCGGCGGTTCGATGATCATCGTCTTGGTCGGAGCGTTCGGATCGGAGATCACGATATGGAAATCATGATCGGTCTCGCTCTTCCACCCGACCAGCACGGCGCGCACGGTGTACGAATGCGTTTCGTACGGCGCATAGCGGGTGGTGTCGTTGCCCGACGAGTAGCCGCTCGGGACGGGGGCGGCCGCGAGGCTCGATACCGAGATGCTCGTAGGCGTCCAGTTGACGGTATTCCAGTAGGCATCGTCGAGCGTCTTGATGTGCCAACGTTCGACGCCGCACTTGGTTCCGCACGACTGGCTGCCGTGGCCCGCAGGCGTGGCGATCGGCGTGGGTCCGCCGGTCGGCGTGGGAGCCGGCGTGGGGGTCGGAGCGGGCGTCGCCGTTGGAGCCGGCGTCGGACTGTGGGTGGGCGTTGCCGTCGGGCCGGCGGTCGGCGTGGGCGTCGGAGCCGGCGTCGAAGTGCCCCCGGTCGTCCAGGCTACGTCGTCGACGTACTGATAGACGTTCCCGGTCGAATAGCCGTCTCCATAGACGCCGAAGTAGAGGTAGACGGTCTGCCCGGCATAGGAGCTCACATCGTAGGTTCGGAGCGTCCAGACCTGGGTGTTGCTGGCTTCTTTGAAGAGCGACTTCAAGAGCGTTCCGGTGCTGCTGTGCAGCTCGGCGACTTGGCCTCCGTAGGTCGTACCGGTCTCGTTCGTGCCTTCATAGGTGTAGAACGAGATCTTGCCGCCGGTCGGGACCTTGACGGCCTGACAGACGCCGGAGGTGCCGTTGATCTCGGGAGCCGAGACCTGGCCGTTCAGATCGCTATACGAGCCGGTGTGTGGGCGATAGGTCGCGATACGGGCGTTGACCGTGCCGCACTGCGGCCAACTGGCGTAGGCGCCCGACTCGAAGCCGGGATCGACCAGGTTGCCGGTCGAGTCCGCCGCGGTCTTGCCGGGTTCGGAGGCGACGGGGACGACGAAGGTGTTCGCCTCCGGGGAGACTTTGCGGCCCTCATCGTTCTGGGGCGCCGACTGGGTAGCCGGGACGACGGATTGCTGCGAGCCCGCCGAACAGGCGACGATCGCGAATACAAAAAGCAGGCCGTACAGGGTGCGCATGGTCTTCAAGGCGGTTCCTCCGATTTCTTACAATTGCTCTCAGGCTAGCGGGTATTAAGCGTGGGTCAATAGGTGCAGTTCACACCTATTGACCCACGCTTCGGCAGGTGGTAAATGGGCCTGTCGAAATTGCTAGGCCCTCCGCAAACGGTGAGGCTCGCCGCTAAACGCGGCGAGCCTCAGGATCGCGGTGGTCTATACTCGGTTGGTCAGCTGTTCGAGCAGCTCGTTCCCGATATCCACTTTACGCTGAGGAGCGGATGCAACTCGATGCCGTTCGGGGCGACCCCCGTCTGGCCATGGAGCGGATCGAAATACGCGACCCCGGTGACATCCACCGTGACCCCGGCCGGGAAGTTGGTGAACGCGCTCGGTGGATTCCCGAAGCACGCGACCAGCTTGGCGCGCACAGAGGTGTAGAAACTCTGGAAGCCCGACGCGCAGGCCATGCTGCAGGTCGGGTCCGGCGGTTCGATGATCATCGTCTTGGTCGGAGCGTTCGGATCGGAGATCACGATATGGAAATCATGATCGGTCTCGCTCTTCCACCCGACCAGCACGGCGCGCACGGTGTACGAATGCGTTTCGTACGGCGCATAGCGGGTGGTGTCGTTGCCCGACGAGTAGCCGGTGGGCACCGGGGCGGCCGCGAGGCTCGATACCGAGATGCTCGTAGGCGTCCAATCGACGGTGTTCCAGTAGGCATCGTCGAGCGTCTTGATGTGCCAGCGCTCGACGCCGCAGGTCGTTCCGCACGACTGGCTTCCGTGACCGGCCGGGGTGGCGATCGGCGTCGGTCCCGGCGTCGGCGAGGGGCCGCCACCGCCGCCGCCGACAGTGACGTCGTCGATATACATCACCATGTTTGCGCCGCTCGCGCCGTTGCCTTGAACCAGGAACTTGAGGACGACGGTCTGTCCGCTCTGCGAACTGACGTCGTAGGTCCGATACTCCCAGCCCGACGTCGTATGGGCTTCCTTGAACAGCGTCTTAAGGACGGTACCGGTCGAGGAGGTCAGCTCCACGGACTGATAATCGTTGGTCGTGGTGCTCTGGTTGGTCGACTCCTGGATCCAGAAGCTGACCGTGCCGGACGATGCCGGTACCGCGAACGATTGGCAGAGCGATGCGCTACCGTTCGGAACGGTGGTCGTGCCCCCGAACTTGGCGGCGTGCGTTCCACTATGGACGACGCTGGTCTGCTCCGAGGCGCTCGCCCCCGAACCGCACTGGCTCCAATAGGTGTAGCCGCTCTCAAAGCCGCCGTCCTGAAGGACGCCGGTCGCGTCGGCACCTCGCACGCCGGGGATGGACGGGGGAGCTACCTGGCTGCCCAAAGGGGCGGCCGGCGGAACGACCGACTGCGAGCCGGACGAACATGCGACGACGGAAAATATAAAAAGAAGGCCGTATAGGGGGCGCATGGATTTCAAGGCGGTCCCTCCGGGTGCTGTTGCTTTGGTCTCAGACTAGCGGGAATAGGCAAGGGGTCAATAGGTGCGTTTCGCCCCTATTGACCCCTTGCTCGGTACGTGGTAAATGGGTCGCTTCGGAGGTTCCTCGGATGGTCAGTTCGAGCAACTCGTTCCCGAGATCCACTTTATGCTCAGGAGTGGATGCAACTCGATGCCGTTGGGGGCGACCCCCGTCTGCCCGTGGAGCGGGTCGAAGTACGCCACCCCGGTGACGTCCACCACGATCCCCGACGCGAAGTTGTGGTAGGTGCTCGACGGGTTTCCGAAGCACGCCACCATCTTGGCGCGGACCGAGGTGTAGAAGTTCTGGAAGCCCGAGGCGCAGGCCATGCTGCAGGTCGGATCCGGCGGTTCGATGATCATCGTCTTGGTCGGAGCGTTCGGATCGGAGATCACGATGTGGAAGTCGTGATCCGTCTCTTTCTTCCAGCCGACCAGCACCGCGCGCACGATATACGAATGGGTTTCGTAGGGCGCGTAGCGGGTGGTATCGTTGCTCGACTTATAGCCGGTTGGCACCGGGGCGGCCGCGAGGCTCGATACCGAGATGCTCGTAGGCCTCCAGTTGATCGTGTTCCAGTACGCGTCGTCGAGCGTTTTGATGTGCCAGCGCTCGACCCCGCAGGTGGTTCCGCATGATTGGCTGCCGTGGCCCGCGGGCGTGGCGATCGGCGTCGGGGCGGGGCTCGCCGCAAACGTGCTCATATCGGGCGGGACGTTGGCCCCGTCGTCTTGGGCGACCGACGGCGTGGTCGGGACGACGGATTGTTGCGAGCCTCCCGAACAGGCGACGATCGCGAATACGAAAAACAGGCCGTACAGAATGCGCAGGGTCTTCAAGGCGGTCCCTCCGGGTGCTTAAGATCACTCTCAGACTAGCGGGCATTCAGACCCGGTCAATAGGTGTAATTCACACCTATTGACCTACCGCTCGGCAGGTGGTAAATGTGCCGCCGGACGATAGCCCGGCTATGTCGACGACCATGCGAGCCATCCGCCTGACCGAGACGTCGGGTCCCGACGCACTGCACCTCGAGACGGTCCCGATCCCCGCCGTCGGCGCGGGCGAAACGCTCGTGCGGGTCCGCGCGGCCGCGCTCAACCATCGCGACGTGTACGTGACCCAGGGAAAGTATCCGGGCATCGCGCTTCCGGTGACGCCGGGTTCCGACGGCGCGGGCATGGCCGGCGACCGCGAGGTCGTGATCGATCCGATGCTCGGGTGGGGCGACGACGATCGCGTCTGGCAGACCGGCGCCTCGATCCTCGGAATGCCGCGCGACGGCACGTTCGCCGAGTACGTCGCGGTCCCGAACGAGAACGTGTATGCCAAACCCGCGCATCTCTCGCTGGAGGAGGCGGCCGCGCTCCCGCTTGCGGGGCTGACCGCGTATCGCGCGCTGTTCACGCGCGGTGGGCTGTCGTCCGGCGAGACCGTGCTGATCACCGGCGTCGGCGGCGGCGTGCAGACGTTCGTGTTGCTCTTCGCGAAGGCGGCCGGCGCGCGCGCGATCGTGACCTCGGGCAGCGACGAGAAGCTGGCGCGCGCGCGAGCGCTCGGCGCGGACGTGACGATCAACTACCGGACCGATGAGACGTGGCATAAGAGCGTGCGAAAGGCGGGACCGATCGATCTCGCGATCGATTCGGCGGGTGGTGCCACGCTCGGGCGATGCGTCGAGGCGATCCGGCCCGGCGGACGGGTGGTGCTCTACGGCGGATCCAACGG
>JBEPVY010000148.1:0-5770 GCA_041690835.1 Vulcanimicrobiota bacterium
GGCCCCCGCCCGTGTTTAAAACCCCCCCGCCCCCCGGGCCCGCGGGCGGCGCGCGCGCGGCCGCGCGCGGAGAGCGACGAGCGATTCATTGGATGATGACTCCTGAGGTGCTGACGACCACGTCGACGGCGGCGGAGACGTTGCTCGCATCCGTGACCGTGACCGTGCATGCGCCGGCGGCAGTGGGGGTGAGGGTGTAGCTGACGCTGGGTCCGGTCGAACCGGATGCATTCACGGTCGCGATGCCGGAGCACGTGTCGGTCTCGTTCAGGGCACCGTTGTAGCCGGTCTCGGTGACGATGGTCGTCTGCGCGTTCGCGCCGCCGGGTGCGTTGAACGCGAGGGCGTTCGGCACCGGGACCGGCGGATTCAGGGGTGCGGGAATCGCGATAGCGACCCCAACGCCGCTTGTCTGCGCGTTCGCGTCGTGGACGGTGACCGTACAGTTGCCGTTCGCACTCGGGGTGACCGTGAAGATCGCGCTCGGACCGGTCGCCGAACCCGGTGAAACGGTTGCCAGACCCACGCAAGTGTCGGTCTCGGTGAACGCGCCGTTATAGCCGGTCTCGCTCGCGGTGAACGTCTGAGCGGCGGCCGCTCCCGACGCCACGAACGCGAGGTTCGCGGCGGTCAGCGTCAGCGCGGACGGCCCGGGTGGGACCGGCGGCGCGGATGGCACCGGCGGCAGGGGCGGCGGTGCGACGGACCCGCCGCTGCTACAGCCTGCGGCGATCAGCACGGCGACGATCGCGGTGCCGGAACAGAAAGCTTTCATGGATGCACTCCTCATGAATGCCATCCTAGAGAGGCCGCGTCCACAAAGCGTCCAAGTGAGTCCTTGTGCCTAAACTGACTCGGATCTATACGCGCACCGGCGACGACGGGACGACCGGCCTGGTCGGCGGGCAACGCGTCAAGAAGAACGCCCTACGGATCGAGACCTACGGGACGGTCGACGAATGTTCGAGCGCGATCGGAATCGCTCGCGCGGAGCTACGTCTACTGGACGCCTACATACCGCGCGCGGCGCGTCTGGATGCGTGGCTCGCCTGGGTGCAGGACGCGCTCTTCAATCTCGGTAGCGACCTCGCGACGTTGCCCAAGGATCGCTGGGAGGGCATGCCTCTGGTCGGTATCGAGGACGCGAAGGCGCTCGAACGCGGGATCGACGAAGCCCAGATCGATCTCGAGCCGCTCGCCAACTTCATCCATCCAGGCGGCTCGCCGATCGGCGCCCATCTGCACCTCGCGCGTACTATTTGCCGGCGCGCGGAGCGACTGACCTACGCGTTGCGCGAAGACGAAGGTGCGATCGTCGACGAGCCGCTACGTTTCCTCAATCGTCTCTCCGACGCGCTGTTCGTGTGGGCCCGTTGGATCAACGCGACCCTCCAGGTGCCGGAATATTTGTGGACGCCGAAGACGGAGCCTCCGCCAGCGCGCGATTGAACGGCATCGCGAGGTAGGCGTCCCGATCGCGCCGATCCGCCAACCGTGCGGTCATCGCGGCCACGATCGCGCGCCCCCGCTCGATCCAACCAGCGGCGCACGCTTCATCGCCGCGTGCGGAAGCGTGCGATGCAAGGGCCAGACAACACCGGCTCGGATAGCGGTGGTCGTCCGGCCGCTCGTCGAGCATCGCGGCAAGCGTCGCCGCCGGGGCCGCCGCCTCGTCGGTTCGACCGAGCCTCACGAGCAGTTCGATCAAGAGCGCGTACGGCTGACTTGACGAACGCACCGACGCGCCCTCGATGGCGCAGGCTTCGCGCAGGCGCGCCACAGCCTCGTCCGCGCCGCCGAACGCCGCGAACGCCGAGCCCTCGATGGTCAGCGCATCGGCGACCAGGCGGACCTCGCCCGTCTCGCGCGCCATCCGGACGCCGTCGGCGGCAAGTCCGAAAGCCTCAGCGCGCCTGCCTTGCGCGACGTAGACTTCCGCACGATTCATCGCGAGATTGGCGAGCCCGTCCAGGCTCGCGATCCGTTCCAGGTCCGCTTCGCAACGGTTCCACCAGCCTAGGGCATCGTCGAGATGACCGATCTCGCGTTCCAGGAAACCTCGATTGATGAAGGTCGCGAAGCGTGCGTGGATGTCGCCGAGGCGATCGAAGAGTTCGAGCGCGCTGTCGTAGTGCGAGCGCATGCCGGCGACGTCGTGCGCGAGATGGGCGGCCTGCGCGAGGGTGGCATGCGCGAACGCCTCCGCCTGGATCGCGCCGGAGGCACGCCCGAGTTCGAGCATCTCGCGTCCGACCCGTTCGCAGGCCGCCGTGTCGTCGGTGATCGCCGCGATCAACGATTGCGCGCGTAGGACGTTGAGGCGCCGAACACCCATGTCATCGGGGGGCAACGCGACCTGTTGGGCGGCCAGCTCCTCGCCCGCCTCCGCAAAGCGTCCGAGGCGAGCCAGGCCGCGGATCAGCGAGAGCTGCATCGAAGGCAGCAACGACGGGTCCGCGTGCGCCGCGAGGGTGGAGCCCGCTCGTAGCGATGCGACCGCTTCGTCGATGCGACCTTGCCAGAGCAGATGGATGCCTTCGCATTCGTAGACGCGCGCGCGCCGGGCATCGTCGTCGAGCGCTTCGGCGATCTCGCGCATCGTGCGGGCCGCCGATTCGAAGCCGGCCGCGTCGGCCGTCCGGACGGCGTGCGCGTGCTCCATACCGGCCGCGGCGAAGCGTTCCTCCGGACCGAGCGAGGCCGCGGCGGCGCTCATCGCTGCGATCTCCTCGTGCCAGGCGTCGGGACCGGCGTCGGCGGCGAGCGCCTCCGCCGCGAGTCCGCGGGCGACGAAGATCTCGCCATCGCCGTCCGCGAGATCGAGCGCACGCCGGGCGTAACCGAGCCCATCGGCGCGGGCGGACACGTCGAGCGCGGCGCGAGCGGCATCGGCGTACGCGGCGCGCGCGCGCGCGCGGTTGCCGGCGCGTTCCCAATGAAACGCGCGCGCCGCCGCCTCCGCGCTCGCGCCGCCGTGAGCCGCGAGGGCCGCGGCGATCCGCGCGTGCCGTCCGGCCCGAACGCCAGCATCGGACGCATCGTAGACCGCCAGCCGGATCAACGCGTGCGAGAAGGCGTAGTCGAACCGGCCGCCTCCGACCTCGCGCACGAGCGAACGATCCAGAAGGAGCGAGATCGCGTCGACGATCTCGTACTCCGGCCAGCCTCCGACCGAGCCGACGATTTCGAGGCTGAAGGCGACGCCGATGGTGGCCGCGACCTCCGCGACAGCCCGCGTGCGTGCGTCGAGCGAGTCGATCCGCCCGAGGATGACGTCGCGCAACGAGAGCATCGCGCTCGCCTCGTCCGGCAACGCACCCGTCTCCTCGTATCCGCGAAGCAGCTGGGCCACGAAGAGCGGATTGCCCTCGCTGCGCGCGAAGACGCGGCGCGCGATGTCGCCCTCCGCGACGATTCCGGCGATGTCGTCCGCGCTCAGGGGTCGCAAGGAGATCGCGACCGCCCGGTTCTGACGTTGGAGCGCGCGGCGCAGATCGCGGAGGGCCGAACCGGGGGCCGATTCGTCGGCGCGATAGGTCGCGATGACCAAGAGCGGCAACCCGCCCGCAAACCGTGCGAGTGCCTCGAGCGCTTCCAGGGTCGCCTTCCCGGACCAATGGATATCTTCGAGGGCGAGGAGTACCGGACGCGTACGGGCGAGCGCTGCGAAGGCATGTGCGATCGCGGCGAAGAGCCGCACGCGGGTCGCCTCGCCGTCGAGTTCCGGAGCCGCCGGCAGACCCGGCACGAGGGCTTCGATCTCGGGCACCAAGGGCGCGAGTGCCGAGAGCCAGACGAACTCGACGTCGCTCTCGATCAGAAGCGGTAGCCCGCGTCGGAGCGCTTCGACGATGGGCTGATACGGCTGCGACTCCGGTTTCGAACTCGTCCCATAGAGCACGCGACCGCCTTGCTCCTCGACCTCGAGCGCGATCTCGGCGAGCAGGCGCGATTTTCCGATGCCCGGATCGCCTACGACGAAACAGACGCCGCCGTTGCCGCGGGCGGCTCGCTGCCAGGCAGACCGAAGCTCGTCGACCTCGCGCCCGCGCCCGACGAACGGAAGCTGGGATCCGACCGAAGCGATGCCCGCATCCGCCATCCGCCCGGCCAGCGAAATGCTCTCATTTGCCAAGATGGCTTCGCGGAGCGCGCACGTCTCCGGCATCGGCACGACGTGCATCTCGGTCATGAGCATCGAGGCGAACGACTCGAATGCGGCGAGGGCCGCGGCCCGGTCGCCGAGTTCGTAGCGCGCCGACATCGCGACCCGGACGGCGTCTTCTCGCCATGGATCTACGTGCAATATCCGTTCGGCGAACGCCGCAGCCTCCGGGTAGCGACGTTCGCGCCGCGCGTCGACCGCGCAATCGTAAGCGGTCGAGAGGAACAGCGAGCGTAACCGTTCGCGCCGCGCGACGATCCATTCGTCGGTCGCGGCGGGCATCAGGTCGCCGCGATAGAGATCAAGCGCGTGGATGCGTTGTGGAATGTCGCCGGCCAGGCGCTCGAACTCGAGCGCATCGACGGTCACGGGCAGCTCGCGATTCCAGCAGACCGCGCCGGCCTCGGTCGAGGTCCAGGGAGCGCCCATATCCGGAAGCGCCTGCACGATCCGGTGGAGATGCCGGCGCAGGTTGGTACGCGCATCCTCGCGGTTCTCGTCGGGCCAGACGGCGGTGGCGAGTTGACCGCGCGGAACCGGGCCCGGCGCGAGCAACAACATGGCGAGCAGCGGCAGGGCCCGGGGCGGGGCAGTAAACGGCTGTAGCTCGCCGTTAAAGCGGACTTCGAACTCGCCGAGCAGTCGAATTTCCAGGACGGACATGGTCGTGCCAAGTTCTTTGGACGTTTTTTGGACTACCCCGCTCTAGAATCGGCTCGATGGTACAGAAGAATCGGCGATCGGACGAGACCTTCGTGGTCCGCATTTGGAGTGAGGAGGGTGGAGGGGGCACGTCCGGGTGGCGCGCCTCGGTCACCAACGTGACCAACGCCGAGCGGCGCTACTTCACGGCGTATCCGGACCTGGTGACGTTTTTGGAACACTGGCGTAGCGAAGCAATGCCGCCACGGTGACGGCGTCGTTGATCCGGCCTTGCGCGGCCGCCGCCAGAGCCTCGGCCGCCGGTACGCGCACCAGCTCGATCCGTTCGACGTCTTCTTGATCGTCGACGACGTGTTCTATCTCGCGTGCGAGGTAGAGCGAGAGCGGCTTCTCGACGATCGACGGGATCTCGTAGAGGATGCCGAGCGAAAGCCACGAGCGCGCGATCAAACCGAGCTCTTCGCGTAGCTCGCGTTGCGCGCAGGCAAGGGGGTCTTCGCCCGCGTTCGCGCCGCCCTTGACGATCTCGATCGCGTCCGCCCCGATCGCAAAGCGGGCCTGGCGCGCGAACAGCAGGTCGCCGTCGTCGTCCACCAGGACGCCGCTCGGCGCGGGCACGTCGATCAGGACGTGTTCGCCCTCCACGCCCGACGGGTGCACGATGGCGTGCGCCTCGACGGCGATCCAGCGGTTCCGGTAGACCTCGCGCTTGGAGATGCGGCGATATGCCATACCCGGCACTTGGGGGGACGGGCCCGGGCACCCTGCGAACGTCGCCCGCTATGTCGTTCGTCCAACAGCTCTTTGCTACCAGCAACGTCGATAAGCTGCGCGAGTTCGCGAAGGGGAAGACGCTCCGGCGAGCGCTGACGGCGAAAGACCTGATAGCCATCGGCCTCGGCACGATGATCGGCGGCGGTATCTTCACCACCATCGGGACGG
>JBEPVY010000149.1:0-5696 GCA_041690835.1 Vulcanimicrobiota bacterium
GGCGATTCGAACGTGACGCCTTCGAGATTCGCGCGCAACACGTCGAGCATCGCGCGCGCTTGGGCGGTCGGCTGGGCGAGCCCGATCTCGCGCACGCGTACTTCTCCGTTCTCCAACTCGAGTTCGATGCCGAGCGCGCCCGCGCGCTTGCCCAAGCATTCCATATCCGCACATACCCGGTCGATCAAGACGCGTAACGCGAACACCACCTGAGCTTCGACCTCGGCCGTGCCCTCGCCGAAGAGCGTCGCTTCGATCGCGACCGCATGCGCGCGCGGCAGAAACGGCGTACGATCGACGCCGCTCGCGCGTTCGTGCCAGGTCGCTCCCGCGCCGCCGAAGCGGCGCACGAACGGACCGTACGGCAAGGCCGCAAGTTCGCCGAGCGTACGGATGCCGAGCAGACGCAAGCGTTCGAGCGCGCGCGGATCGGCGCCGAGGACGCGCAACGGCAACGGCCCGACCAGCGCACGCTCGCCGCCTTCGCGGCAGATCGTGCCGTCGGCGATCAGCGCGGCCGCGCGCGCCGCGAACTTGTTCGGTGCGAACGCCGCGCGAACGGGCAGACCGAAGGGCACGAGCGCCCGATGCGCGCGCGAGAGATAGTCGACCGGCGTTCCCGGCACGCCCGCCATCTCGAGGAAGGCGACGCCCGGTTCCTCGCCATCGACCAGCGGCGAGACCGCATCGAGCGCGTCGAGCAGGTCGTCCCAGAGCGCGCGGGCGCGGGGCGCATCGTGCACCAGCACGCGCGCGCCGTGCGCGGCCGCCGAGGCCTGCGCGATCGTCTGGCCGACGCGCGCGCCACAGTCGTAGGCACCGCCGTCGAGCCCGATCGCGCGCCCCCGTTCGCGCTTATCCGCAAGCAAGACCGGCGCATCGCTCGGCTCTGCATCGAGCAGAGCGACCGCGAGCGCATAGTCGGGGATCGTCACGCAAAGCAGCATCGGATTAAGCCATTCTGAAGCGGCGGTGAAACCATCGTGAGAGAGCGTCTGCGGCGGTGCGATCCGATGTATAACGACGATACCCGACCGATGCAACGCATCGCACCACCAAGGAGAACTCGATGACCAAAGCTCTCTCGACCCTGCTCTGCGCCGCCGCACTGTTGACGCCGCTCGCCGCCCAGGCGGGCGAAGTGCGCCATCGCGAAGTCCGCCAAGAGAACCGCATCTATCAAGGCGTCCATAACGACACGCTGACGACGAGCGAATACGATCGTCTGCAAGCCGATGAGGCGCGCCTGAACGATCTGCGCGCACGCGACCTGCATTCGGGCGGCGGCCTCTCGCATGCCGAGTACGTGCAGCTCAACCGCGACGAAAACCGGCTCTCGCATGCGATCTACCGCACTAAGCACGACGGTCCCAACCACTAACCGCCCGTAAGGCCTCGGGAGCGACGACCCGTTCGCGAACGGACGTGTCGTCGCTCCGTTCGATCGCCCGGACCAGGGCGTTCCCGCCCGGGCGGCCGTAACGATGTTTGAGGACGTGTGCGCGCACGTCGTAGCCGACCAGTCGCGCGAAGACGCCGCCCGCCCCGCTCACCAACACCCGGTCGAGTACACAACGCAGGCGAGTAGCGGAGAAGGCGGCGAGTTCGGCGCTCGCGCAGAGGCCGAGTGCGAGGACGAGCGCACCGGCTTTCTGGGCGAGCCCCGCCAAGCGCGCCCAGACCTGGGTGCGCAAGGCGACGGCGGGCATCAGCACCACGCTGAAGGCGCGCGATCGCAAGAGAATATCCACGGCCCGCGCGATCCCGATCGCGCTCCGTGCCGGCACCACCAGCAGCCGCTCCAAACGGACCCCGGCCCGGGCCAAGGCCGGCGGAAAGAGATCGCCCGCATCGATGACCGCTGCCAGACCGTGCGCGGTCGCCTGGGCCAAGAGCCGGGCGGCGATCGCCATCCGTCCCGAGCCACCCTCGAGGGCCACGATGGTGCCCCGCGCCAAGCCGCCCCCGAGGACGCCGTCGAGCGCCTCGATGCCGCTCGATACGAGCTTGCCGGCAAGCTCGATCCGGCCCGCTTCGGCACGCGAAGCTAGCTCCGATTTGAGCGCCGCGAAGGCCGCAAACCGGTCGGTATGGAGGACGGAGACACTGGCAAGAGCCGACATGGGAGAGTATCGTAATCGAACATATGTTCGATTGTCAATCTCCGGGACATCTCGTGTTTCACTCGGTGATACATAGTCGTGATACGTCTCTGTGGTACGATATCATCATGGCTGAAACGCTCACCATCAGACTGGAACAGCGCGACCGCGAGGTTCTCGAAACGGCTGCCCGCCAACATGGCGTGGGGCTGAGCGCCTTCGTTCGGGACATTGCCGAAGCCGAAGCCCGGCGTCTGCGCCGAGCCGAGATCCGCGCGGAGGGCGAGAAAGTCGTCTCGTATCTTCTCGAGCATCCCGAGGCACGAGCGGAGATCGAACTCTACGGCACGCCGATCGGCGAGGCGCAATGAGCCGCCCATCTGCCGGAAGCATCGTCATCGTGGATTGGCGCGATAGCGCTCTCCCAAGCGAGCCGACGAAGCAACGCCCCGCCGTCATCGTCGAAGATGACGGGCTCTTCCCGCATAACTATCCGAACACGCTGGTCGTCCCGCTCACCCACGACCGGTCGCTTGCGTATCCCAGTTTCTCCGAACGCATCGATCCATCGACCGCGAACGGTGGCAGAGACGTCTGCTGGGCACTCGCCCATCACGTCACCAGCGTCTCGCTTCAACGCGTTCGCGCGACCCCATCGCGCATCACGCAGACGCAACTCAAGAGCTTGAGAGAACGGATCGGCCTAGCCCTAGGCTTCTAGACCGGAGGCTCACAGGATGAGCCCTCGACGCGTCTACGCGCGGATGTCCAGGTGGGGACCGTCGACGCTCCAGCCTTCGGCCGGAATCGGGTAATGCGGATTTGGTTGGACCTGCGCCTGGCGGACGTGGTACGTCTTCACCGGCAGAAAGGCGACGCTCAGACGCGCGATATCCGGCTCGACCAATCCCTGGATCGTGAACGCCTTCAAGACATCGACATGCATCGTTCCGCCCTCCTTGACGACTGCTTCTTCTTTCAAGTTATCGGCCGGTTCAGGGCTTTGGCGAGGGGCTGGAGGACGGCTTGGGCTTCGGCGCAGCAACGGCGGGCGGCAGGGTGGGCTTGGTCGGCGAGATGTGTTGGCTCCAGGGGATCCGCCAAGTGATCTGCCACTGGCGCGGCGGGAGCGGCGAGGTGGAGTATGCGAACGTGCCGCCGCCGATCACCGGGCGCGGGTTGACGCCTTGATAGGTCGTGAAGAGTCCGCTGTGCGTGTTGAAGACGTTCGTGTCCAAGATGGTGATCGACCCCGGATGCACGTGCACGACCAGGCCCGCGGTGTACGTCGTGAAGGCCGGTTGATTATAGACGTTGTTGCCGCTGAGATACTGCGCGTTGACGAGCCATTCCATCTTGGCATGCGCGAGCAGGCCGTCGAGCGTCAGGCCCGCCGTCATCAGCGGTTTCTTCGGCAGCTGCACTCCGGCCGCATAGAAACTCCCGGGATACTCCATCCGCGCATCGAGCGACGAGAGCACGGCGCGGGAGAGCGCAAACGTCGGTAGCACGAGCACGTTTCCGATCGCGACGCGCCCGGTCACCGCGAGTCCCGTGGTCAGCTGACCGAGGCCGGCGATTCCCTGACCCGCATAGATACGGTCGGTCTGGAACGGGATCGAGCCGCAGACATTCGGGGAATTCCAAACCGCCTGGAGCGAGGCCAGGTACGCCGGTAGACCGTTCGGGAACGCCGCCGGAGGCTCGCCTGCGATCGGAATCGCCGCGTTGAAGAGTTGTCCGGCCGCGCCCTGCCGAGAGAGTTGCACGGTCACGTTGTTCGGGCCGAAATCGTGTCGCCACGTCAACGCATACGTGAGTTGCGACTGATGGCTCGTCGTGTCGTTTCCGCCGGAGACGAAGATCGAGTGGTTGTAGCAGTCGTAATCTGCCGAGAACGGGTCGCTCACATAGCGGCTCGTGGGGTAATAGTGCGCCGAGCTTCCCATCGAGATGTTGGCATTATACGTATCGTTCTTGGCTGGTTTCCAGTCCGCCGACTCGTCGACGTAGAGCGTGCCACCGCTCGCCGACGAATCGATGGCGTCAACCGTGTGCGTGATCTTCAGCTTCAGATTCGAGTTCACCTGATCGGAGAAGAACAACGACGACGTGCGCTGGGGAGGCGTCTCCGCCGAGAACGGTACGCCGTTATAGGTCGTGAACGAGTGGCTGGCATTGCTTCCCGTACTCACGCCCAAGAACGCCGTATGCCGACCGGCCGAGAGCGAGGCGCTCAGGCCGAGGTTGAGCGAGGAGTACGTACCGCTCGATTGATAGGGGCTGACGACGCCGTTTAGCGAGCGCCCCGGAGAGTCGTGGTCGGAGCTGCCCGAGTAGGCGTTGCCATACCCGTAGAGACTGACGTGGCCGACCAATACGTTTCCGCTGAGCGTGATCGAGTCACCTCTGCTGGTGGACGGATTATCCGGCCCGAGGCCGCACGGGACCAATGTCGTGAAGTTCGCGCAGACCGAGCTGCGGCTCTGATTCGAATGCAGCCAATAGCCATGGAGCGAGAACTTCGGGTTTAACGTATAGCTCGCGTTGACGACGGCGGCGCTACCGAAGTTGGTCGCTTGATGGAGATACGATTGCCCGCTCTGATCCGCATAGACGAAACCGTCCAAGGGCAGATCGGCGGTCGTCACGACACCCTGAATGGCGACGGCGAACTTCCCTTTCGTTCCCGAGAACGACGCGGCTTGGGTCGATGCACCGAGGTTGCCGATCGTGTTCGTGAGGCTATACGTCCAGGACTTGGTCGGACGGAACAGATGATAGTCGATGTTCCCGGCGACACTTCCAGCCGTCGGCGCGAAACTGACGCTCGCTCCCGAGAACAGGTCGAGCGCGGTCGAAAGGCCGGCGGCGGCCTGGCTCGAGATATTGATGCCGCCGATCGAGATGCCGGTCTGCGAGGCATCGTGGTTGTTCAACGATATTCCGAGCGATGCGTTCGGCCCGTAGGTCGTATCGTCGAGGGTGATGCCGGCGAGCTTGCCGAGCGCGTCCTTGAGCGAGGACGAGACCTTCCGTTCGCTGCTATCGTCGCCGATAGTCGTCGTCGTGATCGTGACGCTCGCCTTCGCGGTGACGACCGCAATCGTCTTGAGTTCCGGCTCGAGCGCGATCGCTACTGCGACGCGTTGGCCTTCGCCGACCTCGACGGGCACGATCGCGCTATCCTTGTATCCGCTCATCTGAGCCTGCACGCTGTAGCTGCCCGGATCGAGCTCGGAGAACGTCACGGCGCCGATCTCGTTGGCCAGCGTGCTCGTCGGCGTATTCGCACCGAACAGGACGACGGCGGCGTTCGGAAGGGCGATGTGGCTCGTGGCATCCATCACCTTCACCACGATCTCGCCGGGCTCCAGCACCTGCGCCCGAGCGGGAAGCGACGCGACCAAGAGCGTCGCACAGAGAGCCGATGCACATATGAGCCGCCACACACGCTCTGGCATTGTCCGCAGGCGAAGGTTGTCCCCCTTTCTGCTAAGAAAGCGACCGGAGTCTCATGCGCGTTGCTATCGACGTTGGCGGAACGTTCACGGATCTCGTCGCCGTCGGCGCGGGCGGCACGGTCGCGCTCAA
>JBEPVY010000150.1:0-5644 GCA_041690835.1 Vulcanimicrobiota bacterium
AAGACCGTCGCGGTCGAACATATCGATCTCCACCTCACGCCCGATCTCCCGAAGGCAAGCCTCGACGGCGTCGTCACGACGACGGTCCGCGCCCTCGACGAGCCGGTCGCTTCGCTGACCCTCGATGCGATCGACATCGCGGTCTCGCGCGCCGAGCGCGACGGCAAGGTCCTCTCGTTCTCACCGCGTGACGGCCAGGTCGAGGTCCGCTTCGATCCGCCGATCGCCGCCGGCGAACGCGCGACCTTCGCCCTGACCTATCGCGTCGAAAAGCCGCGCGCCGGACTGTTCTTCATCGCGCCGGACCCGGCGTACCCGGAGAAGGTCGAGCACGCCTGGACGCAGAGCCAAGACCAGAACGCGCGCTACTGGTTCCCGTGCTTGGACTATCCGCATGAGAAGCAGACGACCCAGACGACCGTCGTGGTGCGCAAGGGTGAGTTCGCGCTCGGCAACGGCGCGCTCGTCTCGCGTACCGACGACGACGCGACGACGACCTTCGTCTACCGCCAAGACGTCCCGCACTCCACCTACCTGGTGACGATGGTCGTCGGACCGTTCGTCGAGCGCGAACAGCGCGTCGCCGGCAGCGGCAAGACGCCGGTCGCGTACTACGTGCTGCCCGGTCGCGAAGCGGACGGCGAACGCGCCTTCGGCGACACACCGGCGATGATCGAAGCGTTCGAAGAGCGCATCGGCACCGCGTATCCGTATGCGCGCTACTCGCAGATCGCCGTCCAGGACTTCATCTTCGGCGGGATGGAGAACACCACGGCCACCACCCAGACCGACCGTACCCTGCACGACGAGATCGCGCATCTCGACTTCTCGAGCGATCCGCTGGTCTCGCACGAACTCGCGCATCAGTGGTTCGGCGATCTGCTGACCTGTCGCGATTGGTCGCACGCCTGGCTGAACGAAGGCTTCGCCACCTACTTCGAGACGATCTGGCGCGAAGCCGATCTCGGCTACGACGAGTATCTGTTCGACAACTTCGAGTGCGTCGCGCGCTACGTGGAGGAGGACGGCGACCGCTACCGGCGCCCGATCGTCTGCAACCGCTATCGCGATCCGATCGAACTCTTCGACCGCCACCTCTACGAAAAGGGCGGTGCGACCCTGCACATGCTCCGCGGCGAACTGGGCGATGCGCGCTTCTGGCGCTCGATCCGTCATTACGTCGACCGGAACAAGCAGCGCAACGTCGAGACGATCGACCTGATCCGCGCGATCGAAGAGTCGACCGGTCGTAACATGCGCGACTTCTTCGACCAGTGGGTCTTCCGCGGCGGCCACCCCGACCTCGAGATCACGACGGCCTGGGATGCCGAGCGCAAGGTCGCGACCATCACGATCGACCAGAAGCAGCCGGTCACGAAGGACGCGCCCGCGTATCGCTTCGACGTCGAAGTCGGCGTGCTCGCCGATCCGCCCGCCACGCCGGCTAAGGACTTCGGGCCGGGCGCGTTGCCCGGCGAGAAGCGCATCAAGTTGCACGTGGAGCGCGAGCACGAGACGTTCACGATCCCGCTCGATGCCGAGCCCAAGTTGATCCGCTACGATTCCGGCGGGTTCATCCTCGGAAGCGTCACGACCGTCTTCGGTCCGGGTCGCGCCGCGGCCGTCCTGGCCGGCGATCCGAGCGTCGTCGCACGTATCCGGGCGGCGCGCGAACTCGCAAAGGACGGCTCGGCCGTCGCCCGCACCGCCCTCGTGCGGGCGTTCGAGCGCGATCCGTTCTGGGGGGTGCTCGCCGAGACGGCGGCCGCGCTCGGAAAGACGCGCGCGCCGTGGGCGAACGCGATCTTGCGCGATGCGCTCTCCCACGCCAACCCCAAGGTCCGGCGCGCTGCGGCCGCCGCGCTCGGGAACTTCCGCGATGCGGAGACGGCGAGCGCGCTGCTCGCGTTGCAGAAGGATGCATCCTACTTCGTGCGCTCGGCCGCGCTGGGTGCGCTCGGACGGACGCGCGATGCGCGCGCGTTCGACGTCCTGACGGCCGCTCTCGGCGGGCGCTCGTGGAACGCCACGGTGGAAGCCGGCGCCGTACGCGGCTTGGCGGAGCTGGCGGATGCGCGCGCCACCGAGGCGATTCTGGGCGCCTGCGCGATCGGTCGCGACGAAGGCCTGCGACGGGCCGCGATGGGCGCGCTCGGACGTCAGGGTGCACTGGTCGAGAGCGAACGGACACGCGTGGTGGGCGCACTCGACCGCTATGCCGACGATCCGATGTTCCTGGTCTCGCTGGCGGCGATCGGCGCGATGGAAGCGCTCGGCGATCCGCGTCATCTCGGCACGCTCGCACGCGTCGCGGACGGGGCCGCCGACGGACGCGTCCGTCGGGATGCGGAAGAAGCGGCGGTCCGGATCCGCGAAGGCCGTACGGTGCCGGCCCAGGTCTCCGGTCTCCGAGAGGACGTCGACGCCCTGCGTGACCAACATCGAAAACTTCAAGAGAAGATCGAAGCGCTCGCGCATCCATAAAGGCTTCGCGCTCTTCGGGCTGCTCGCGATCGCGACCGGTACCACGTCGGCGAGCGTGCCGATGCGGGCCGGTGGTTTGCGCGTCGCGCTCGAGCGCGCGTTCGCGCCCGCACTCGCGCATGCGGCCGATTGGAGCCTGGTCGTACTCGATGCGGACGGGCGCACGCTCTTCGCGGACCGCGCCGACCGTGCGCTCACGCCGGCCTCGACCCTCAAGCTGATCGTCGCTTCGACCGCGCTCGCTCGGCTCGGGCCGGACTATCGCTTCCCGACGATCCTGGCCGCGCGCGATCCGATCGGTGCGAGCGGCACGCTCGGCGGCGATCTCTGGCTCGAAGGCTCCGGCGATCCATCCCTCGTGCGCGAAGATCTGAGCGGCGCTGCCAAGCTGCTGGCTGCGCAGGGCCTCCGCCGTATCGCGGGTGGCGTGATCGTGGATGCGAACGCGGTGGCCCCGCCCGAGATCAATCCGCTCTGGAATCCGGCCGACGCCAACGAGGGCTTTCAGTCGCCGACCAGCGGCATCTCGCTCGATCAGGACACGGTCGAGTTCCACGTCATCGGGCGCGCGCCCGGATCGCTCGCCCGAGTGGCGTTCGTACCGCAGAGTTCCGCCGTCCGCTTCGACGGCGCGATCGTGACCGGCTCCGCGGATGAAGCGCCGGACTTCTCGATCGATGCGACCGCGTTGCCGAACGTCTTTCGCATCTCCGGGCGCGTCCCGGCCGGCGATGAGGAGAAGGCCTGGGTGCCGGTCCACGGGCTCGCGCAGTATGCGGGCGCCGTCTTCGAACGGATGCTCTCGGATCGCGGGATCTCGGTCGGCGTGCCGGCGGGCGTCGGGGTCACTCCGCTCGATTCGCGTATCCTCTGGATGCATCGGTCGGCTCCGCTGCGCAAGCTGATCCGGTTCATGCTGGTGCACTCCAACAACCACTTCGCCGAGCAGCTGATGCGCCGGCTCGGCGCCATCGACGGACGTGCGACCGATGCCGACGGTCTCGCCGCCGAACGCGCGTTCCTGCGCCAGCGCGAGATCCCGACGCCGGGACTGCATACGGTCGACGGCAGCGGCCTCGCGCACGCCAACCGCGCTGCGGCCATCACCTTCGCGAGCATCCTGGTCGACGCGGAGCGTCGCGGCGGCGGCCAGTCGCTGCTGGACCTGCTCCCGCTCGGCGGCAAGCAAGGGACGCTTAAAGACTATCGCTTCACGACTGCGCTCGGCCGGGTCCGCGCGAAGAGCGGACATCTGGACGGCGTCGATTCTCTGGCCGGCTACGTGTCGACCCGGCGCTACGGTCGGATCGCGTTCGCCTTCGTCATCGACGGCGTCTCGCGCCGGGCGGACGATGCGATGGTCGCAGCGGTCGACGCCTTGGCGCTATAGCGGCCCCAACTCGCCGCAGCGGTCGTGGTGGGGCGGCCTGAGGTCGCTTGAATATACCGCCGAGTCGAGTTGGAGCGCGGTGAAACCCGGAACACCGAATTTGACCAGCACGCAGGCGTCGTCGTTGTCCAGCGCTGTGACCTGCCTCCAGATCCCTCGATCGCGGCGGAACAGAAAGGAATCGACCGCCATCGGAAAAGTCAGGGTGACGGCATAGCCGCCACGCGTGACGACGCGCGCGAACTGAGGCTTGCCGTCGTAGTTCGCCCAGGTCAGCTTCCGGAGGGCGGCGATGTCGGCAGGGCTTCCGCTGTCGGCTCGTCCCCCGGATCGGATGCTGTTCGCAGACGAGATGCCGTCCACGGTATTCATCGCTATCATCGTGATCCAGGGCGCGGCGAACCAACCTGCCGCGGCGACCAGGGCCACGGCTGCAACGCCGACTGCGAGCGTGCGGGTCGTGAATCTCATGTCGGCGCCGTTCGTGACGGTTTCGGATATCCCGTCGGCCCGAGCAGGCGCGGCGGTCTTGCGCGGCGATGTTTAGCCGGACGATGCTCGACGACGATATACTCACCCGGCTGCTCTCCCGCGCGCTTCGAAACGGTGGCGACTACGCCGACGTCTTCTGCGAACGCCGCAACGCGCTCTCCTACCGCCTGCAGGACGGCCGGATCCACGAAAGCGGACTGAGCCTGACGCAGGGCGTCGGGATCCGCGTGATCGTCGGCGAGTCGGCCGGCTACGGCTACTCCGACGATCTCTCGATCGAATCGCTGATGCGCGCCGCCGATGCGGCTTCGCTGATCGCGCGGAACGCTCCGCATCGCGCGCACGCTTCGATCGCGATCGCGCCCGCCAAGGTCGTGCCGCTCTACGACCAGCATCGCGGCGACCACGCCGCATCCCACCTCTACGCCGATCTGCTCTCGCGAGCCGACGTGGCCGCGCGGGCGTTCGATACGCGCGTCACGTCGGTCAACGCGCACGTGGTCGACGAAGTCCAAGACGTCTGGATCGCGAGCAGCGACGGACGTATCGTCCACGATCGCCGGCCGCTGGTGACGCTCGGCGTGCAAGCCGTCAGTTCGGATGGGAGCGAGCGCGGCTCCGGTTATGCGGCCGACGGTGGACGCACCTCGATCAACTATTACGACGAACACGATCCCGAAGCGATCGCTCGGGAAGCCGCACGCATCGCGATCGTCAACGTCGAAGCCGTGCCCGCACCGGCCGGCGAGATGGAGATGGTGGTCGGAGCCGGCGCGGGCGGCGTGCTCTTGCACGAAGCGGTCGGGCACGGCCTCGAGAGCGACTTCAACCGGCAGGGCGTCTCGCTCTACAGCGGACGGGTCGGCGAACGGGTCGCAAATGATCTGGTGACGATTCTCGACGACGGCAACATCCCGGGCGAACGCGGCAGCATCTCGGTCGACGACGAAGGCATCGCCGGTGCGCATAAAGTGCTGGTCGAGAAGGGCGTCCTGCGCGGCTACATGCAGGATCGCCTGAACGCGCACCTGATGCGCGTCGCGCCGACCGGTAGCGGCCGCCGCCAATCGTTCCGCTCGATGCCGCAGCCGCGGATGTGCAACACCTACATGCCGAACGGCGAGAGCACGTTCGAGGAGATCCTGGCGTCGACCAAGCGCGGCATCTACGCCAAGGGCTTCGGCGGCGGACAGGTCGAGATATCCAAGGGCGATTTCGTCTTCATGGTGGCCGAAGGCTACCTGATCGAAGACGGCAAGATCACCGCCCCGATCAAGA
>JBEPVY010000151.1:0-5562 GCA_041690835.1 Vulcanimicrobiota bacterium
TCGGCATCATGTTCGCGATCTTCGTGATGTTCGCGGTGACCGGCTCGATCGGTTTCGGCGACGTCTTCGCCAAGGCCGGGTCGTTCGGGACGATCGCGCTCCTAACGGCCTGCATCGCGCTCTTCATCGGCGCGGCTGCCAAGTCGGCGCAGATCCCGCTGCATACTTGGCTCCCCGACGCGATGGAAGGCCCGACCCCGGTCTCGGCCTTGATCCACGCCGCCACCATGGTGACGGCCGGCGTCTACTTGATCGCGCGCTGCGCTCCGCTCTGGAGCCACTCGGCCGACGCGCAACTGTTGGTCGGCACGATCGGCGGCCTGACGGCGCTGGTCGGAGCGATCCTGGGCGTCGCGCAATGGGATATCAAACGGATTCTCGCCTATTCGACCATGTCGCAGATCGGCTATATGATCATGGGCGTCGGCGTGGGCGCCTACGAAGGCGGCGTCGCGCACTTCTTCACGCATGCGTTCTTCAAAGCGCAGCTCTTCCTCGGCTCGGGCCTGATCATCCACGCGCTCGCAAACGAGCAGGACGTCCGTAAGATGGGCGGCCTGGTGAAGAAGCTGCCGTTCGCGTTCGTCGCGATGCTGACCGGCGTGCTCGCGATCTGCGGCATCCCGGGCTTCAGCGGGTTCTTCAGCAAGGATCAAGTGATCTACGGCATGCTCGAACACGGCCATCCGTGGCTCTACGCGGTCGGCATCCTGACGGCGGGCATCACGGCGTACTATATGTGCCGCATGCTCTTCGTCACGTTCCTCGGCACCTACCGAGGCGACGTCGATCCGTCCGACCTCGGCATGCGCCATCCTGAACTCGCCGGCACCGACGCGCACGCCGAGCCCGAGGACCACGCTCACGCTCCGGCCTGGTACATGAACGTCCCGGTCGCGATCCTGATCGTACCGACCGTTTTCAGCGGTTGGCTGATGTTCGGCGGCGAGAACGCACCCTGGGCGCACTTCTTCGCCGGCCAATTCCCGCTTTCGCGGCTCGCGACGCCGGCCGTCTCGGAACTGGCTACGACCGGCATCGCGCTGGTGGTGGTGCTGATCGGGATCGGGCTCGCCTACTGGCGCTACGCGACCGCCCCGGCGCTTGCGAATGCGGTGCCGCGTCTGCGTGAGGAGTCGATCCGCATGCCGGCCGTGCTGACCAACCTGTTCTACTTCGACGCCGCCATCGATCTGCTGTTCGTGCGTCCGGCCCAGCTGCTCGGGACCGTCTTCGGACGCTTCCTCGATCCACACGTGATCGACGGAGGCGTGCGCGACATCGCGACCGGGACGCGCTGGCTGGGCGCGCTCGCGCGCTCGTTCCAGACCGGCCTGGTGCGCGCGTACGCGCTCTTCCTGGTGCTCGGCGCACTGCTCTTCGTCGCCTATTACGCGCTCGCCGGGGGTGTCCGCTGATGCCGGTTCTCGCGCTCATCCTACTCCCCGCGATCGTGGCCGCCGGACTTGCGATCTTCAAACGGCTCGACCGAAGTGCGTCGAAGGCCGTCGGCGTGCTGACGGCGGCCGCGACGGTGATCCTTGCGATCATCACGCGAACCTCCGAGTTCAGCGTCCACTGGCTCTCGCGTCCGTTCGACGCGGCCTTCCACTTCGGTGCGACGCCGATCTCGTTCTGGATCGTGCTGCTCCTCGCGGTCGTCACGTTCTGCGCGATCCTCGCAAGCAACGTGCGCGACGATCGCGGCATGATCGCGCTCTTGCTGGTGCTCGAGTCCACCATGCTCGCGCTCTTCCTGGCGCGCGACCTGCTGGTCTTCGCGCTTGCCTGGGACGCGATGCTGATCCCGGTCTTCCTGTGCCTGGTCAAATACGCCGAGCATCCGCAGACCGCGTGGCGCTACTTCCTCTACAACTTCGCGGGCGGCCTGACGCTGCTCTTCGCGACCGCCGCATTCGGGGCGATCTACGGCACCACCGACGTGATCGGCAATCCGCACGTGCATCTGATCGGCGCGTGGGCACCCTGGATCTTCGCCGGATTCGCGTTCGCGTTCTTGGTGAAGACGCCGGTCTTCCCGCTCCATACCTGGATGCCGCTGACCTACACCGACACGCCGTCGCCGATGGTCGCGGTCGTGAGCGCGGTGCAGTCGAAGGCCGGGCTCTACGGTTTCCTCGCGATCGGACTGGCGTTCTTGCCGGACTACATGCGCGAGTACGCGCCCTGGTTCGTCGGGCTGGCGCTGATCTCGCTGCTCTACGGCGCGTTCGCGGCGCTCACCCAGAACGACCTCAAGCGGATCGTGGCGTACTCATCGCTCTCGCATCTCGGCTTGATCGTGCTGGCGATCTTCTCGTTCTCGCACATCGCGATCGCGGGTGCGCTCGTCTACATCGTCGCGCACGGGCTGTTCAGCGCCGCCCTCTTCCTGATCCTCGGCTACGTCGAGGAACGCGAGGGCACGCGCTCGCTGGTCCGCCTGGCCGGGCTCGGGACCGCCAACCCGCGTCTGGCGGGCGCGCTCTGCATCGCGGCCTTGGCCGCTCTCGGTCTTCCCGGACTGGCCGGCTTCGTCGGCGAGATCGTGATCCTGACGGGCGTCTTCCAGACCGGTATGTACTGGCCGGTGATCCTGGCGCTGATCCCGATCGTGCTCGCGGCCGCCTACATGCTGCGGCTGTATCAGGGGATCGCCAACGGACCGACGCCGGGCGACCTGCCGATCAGGCGGGATCTGACCTGGATCGAAGGTCTGGCGGTCGCGCCGTTGCTCGCGGCCCTGGTCGTGCTCGGACTCGACCCGCATGCGCTCTTGATGGGACTGCTTCCGTGAACCTGACGTTTACCAACGCCGACTGGTCGGCGATCCTCCCGGCCGCCGTCGTCGGACTCGGCGCGCTGGTCGTGCTCTTCGTCGATCTGGTCTCGCGCGGAGGCGCCAAACGCTACGTCTCGATCGGCTTGGGCCTGATCGTCGCGATCGCCGGCGGCGTCTTGGCCGCGAAGCAATACGGGATCGACTACAGCGCGTTCTCGGGCGGCTTCGTGGTCGGCGGATTCTCGACCGTCTTCCAAGAGATCGTGATCGTGGCGCTGGCCGGATCGCTCGCGCTCTACGGCGCGATCGGCAAGGACGACAAGATCGCGGGTGCCGTCGCGCTGATGCTCTGGGCCGCGACCGGCGCGATGCTGATGTCGGGTGCCGCCAACCTGATGACGATCTTCCTCGGATTGGAACTGCTCTCGCTCGCGCTCTACTGCCTGTGCGGCCTCGCCGACCGGCCGGCCGCGCGCGAATCCGCGCTCAAGTACCTGATCCTTTCGTCGACCGCCTCGGGCTTCATGATCTTCGGCATGGCGTTGCTCTTCGGCGCCTCCGGCAGCGTCCAACTCGCGGATCTGGCCAATCCGGCGCTCGCGAACGCCCCACTCCTCTGGCTGGGCGCGGGATTCTTCCTGGTCGGGATCGCGTTCAAGCTGAGCCTGGTGCCGTTCCACGCCTGGTCGCCGGACGTCTACGAAGGCGCGCCGCTCCCGGTGACCGCCTTCATGTCGGTCGCGACCAAAGCCGGCACGCTGGCCGTGTTCGCGCGCTTCATCTATGCCGCGCTACCGAGCGGCGCGGCGGACAAGCTGCTGCTCCCGATCTGGATCGTGGCCGGGATCTCGATGATCGTCGGCAACGTCGGCATGCTCGCCCAACACGACCTCAAGCGGTTGCTCGCCTACTCCGGCATCGCCCAGATCGGCTACATCCTGACCGCGATGGCCGGCTCGACCGCGCTTGGGTTACG
The DNA here is from genome assembly GCA_041690835.1 of Vulcanimicrobiota bacterium. Lineage (GTDB taxonomy): Bacteria > Vulcanimicrobiota > Vulcanimicrobiia > Vulcanimicrobiales > Vulcanimicrobiaceae > JALYSX01. Next base: position 3,759 of record JBEPVY010000151.1, read on the forward strand.
CTATGCGATCTATTATCTGGCCGCCTACACGCTGATGAACCTCGGCGCCTTCGCCGTCGCCGCCGTCCTCTCGAGTGATGCCGAGGAGGGCTCGCGCCTGGGCACCTATCGGGGGCTCGCGCGTCGCAAGCCCTTCCTGGCCGCGGCCATGACGATCTTCATGCTGGCCCTCGCGGGCATGCCCCCAACCGCCGGCTTCCTCGGAAAGATCCTGATCCTCGCGACCGGAGCCGCTTCGGGCTACTGGTGGCTGGCCGCCCTGCTGGTGGTGGGTACCGCGATCTCGCTGTTCGCCTATGCCAAGGTCATCCGGGCCATGTATACCCCCGGGGGCAAAGACGAGCGCCACGAGATCGACGCGCACGAAGCCCATCCGGTGGTTCCGCTCGCCTGGGCCAGTGTCGGGCTCTGCGCGGTCCTGGTCGTCGCGATGGCCTTCTATCCGCTCACCCCGAGTAACATTCTCCCCCTGGTGCGTTAGTAAAGCGCGGTTTAAGCCTGCGTAAAGAGGCTGACAGGATGCTCCTGCGGCGCTTGACGAGGAGCAGAAAACGCGATAAAAACGTCCCATGAAACTTGGAATCACCTCGATCTCCATCCGCAATTCGCTTCGCGCCGCCGCCCTGGTCGCCGTCGCCGCGCTCGTCGCGGTTCCGCTCGCTGCCAACGCGGGCACGGCCACCGGCACGCTGACCGTCACGGCCAGCGTCGCCAAGAACTGCACCGTCTCGTCGCCGACCCTCGCGTTCGGCGCGTACGATCCGGTCGTGACGAACCTCGCGGCGAACCTCGACCAGTCGACCACGATCACGCTGACCTGCACGAAGAACGCCAGCGGCATCACGTTCGGCTTCGGCAACTCTGCGAACGCCCCGGCCGGCTGTGCCGCCCCCCAGCGTTGTATGTTGAGCGGCGCCAGCGACTATCTGAACTACCAGCTCTACAGCGATACCGGCCGTACGGCCGTCTGGACGACGGCGATCGCAGAGACCGTCGCCGGCGGCACCGCGTCGCCGACTAGCGTCACCGTCTACGGCCGCATCCCGGCAGCGCAAAACGCTGCGGTCGGTGCCGCCTATTCCGACAGCGTGATCGGAACGGTCAACTTCTAGTTGGCAGTGCGAACTGCGGCGGTGCGAACCGCCGCTCTCATCGCCGTCTTTGCGGCCGCGCTCTGGGTCTCTCCGGATCCAGTCGCGGCGGGTAGCTCGACCGGAACGCTGACCGTGACCGCCAGCGTCGCGCAGAATTGCATCGTCGGTAACGCGACGCTTGCGTTCGGCGCCTATGATCCGGTGGTGACCAACCGCTCGACGAACGATGACCAGTCCACCACGATCACGCTGACATGCACGAAGGGTGCGAGCGGCATTACGCTCGGCTTCGGCAACTCGGCCAACGCCCCGGCCGGCTGTACCGCACCACAGCGGTGCATGGTCAATACCGGGCACTACTTGAACTATCAGCTGTACAGCGATTCCGGCCGGGCCAGCGTCTGGACGACCGCGATCGCAGAGACCGTCAGCGGCGGCATCACGACGCCCACAAACGTGACGGTCTACGGGAGGATCCCATCTGCTCAGGATGCGAGCGTCGGTGCGACGTATACCGACTCGGTTACGGCGACCATCAATTTCTAGCCTCGGCCTTCGCTGGCCGGTCGGATTGCTGGCGCTTGCCCTGCTCGGAGCCACCACGACCGGTACGCTCCCGCCGAGTGCGACCGTGATCCCGAAGTGCACGATCTCGGGGTCGAGCGCGCTTGCGTTCGGCGCCTACGATCCGGTGGTGACCAATAAGCTCG
>JBEPVY010000152.1:0-5495 GCA_041690835.1 Vulcanimicrobiota bacterium
GCCATGCTCTGGAAGTACCAGCTGTTCGCATGGGTGCGGATGCCGAGCAGATCGTATTGACCGAGCAGCAGTTCGTAGTTCCCGGCGCCGACGCCGGTGATCGGGTGCGCGCGGAACATCGCGAAGGCCGCTCGCCACAGATCGTCGCGCGTCCCGAGGCCGCCGTTGTAGCGGTCGACCTCGCCCGGGGCCGCGTGGAAACCGAAGCGTAGCGCGAGCACCGCGACGACGCCGACCAAGCCGGCACCGACGATCCAGCCGGCCCGCACCGAACGCGAGAAGACCGCCGCGATCGCCGCGATCATGCCGACCACGCCGCCGCGCGAGAGCGTCAGCAGTTCGGTCAGCACAGCCAGCCCGCCGACCCCCCGAAGCTGGGCGAAGAACGCGAACGAAACGGGTGCGACGATGCCGAGCCAAGCCGCGAGTTGATTGGGCCCTTCGAGCGGACCCGCGATGCGCGAAATCGCGTGCCCCGCGATAAACGTCCCTTCGGGCGCACCGATCATCTCTTGCGCGAGCGCGCCGATACAGACCAGCACGGTCGCCGCGACGAACGCATTGCGGACGGTCGTGCCCTCGGACTCGGTACGCATCGCGACGTACGCGACCACGAACGTGAGCGCGTACTCGAGCGCCTTCAACGTCTCGCGCACGACCGGTTCGCGATAGGTCGCGTGCGCGATCGAGATCAAGGTCGCGGCCGCGACGCACAGGATGCTCGCGAGCAGCAACAGCGCGCGCTTGTCCCGGAAGAGCGTGCGCCACGCCGGATGGAATGCCAGCCCGACCAGCGCCCCGATCAACACGGCTTTGAACGGCGCGACGGTGGTGTGCCAGATCGGATAATCGTAGCCGAGCGGCTCGATCACGATCAGCGCCGCGAGCCCCCAGATCGGACGCTTGCGCGTGAGCGCGAGCGCGGCGATGCCGAGCAGCGCGTAGATCAGGATCGCGAGGCGACCGTTGTCGGCATCGGCGGGTGTCGCGAGGATCGTGACCCCGTCGACGGTACGGAACTCGATGCCGCGCAAGAGCACGCTCAGGCGACGCGTGTCGACGCCCATGCCGGCGGCCTTCGGAACGAAACTGGAACGCGCCGTCGCGCTGACGGTGATGACCGCACCGGCGGCGTGCGCCGGAATCGGGACCGGGAACTGATGGATGCCGGGACCGTAACAGCAGGCCGTCGCCGGCTTCGCGCCGCCGACCCGGACCTCGAGCGATTGAAGCGCGTTCGGAGCGATCGCGTAGGTCGGGATGAAGATGGTGACGACCGCGACCGCGGCCTCGGCCGGCGGCGCGATCTTCCAGACGGCGCGATCCGCGAGCCAACAGCAGGCACCCTCATCGCTACCGGCATAGATGCCGCTCACCAGCGCACCGGAGGGATTGCGCGTTCCGTCACTCAAACCGGGCGGGTAATATGCGCCGAGCAACAGCACGCACGCGCCGAGCATCGCAACGGTGAACGCGATCGAGCGCGCGATCGCCGCGCTACAACGTTTCAGGAGCATCGCGCGCACGCACGGCGCCGGAGAACTCTACCGGCGCGCGCGGAACCGCATGCGCTCTCGATCACAGCCACGCGACGTGTTTGCGCGCCCCCGCGGAGAAGGCCTGCGCGGCCGGCCCGTCGTCGTCATCGACGCACACCTGCCGATGCCGGACCGCGACGGCGGCTCGGCGCGCATGCGCGAGATCCTCGCGATGCTCTGCGAGAGCGGGTATGCGCCGACCTTCGTACCGCTCGACGGACGCGCGCTCGCACCCTACGCCGACGCCCTGCGCGCCGGCGGCATCGACGTCCTCATCGACGACCGCGAGACCGAACGGCGCATCCGCGACGCGGAGACGATCTGGATCGCGCGGCCGGAGCCGGCGGTGCGCTGGCTTGCGAAGGCACGATCGCTCAACCGGCGCGCGCGCATCGTCTACGATACCGTCGACCTCCATCATCTGCGCGAGCAGCGCCGCGACGCTCTCACCGGGGCGCGCTCGGATACGCAAGCGACGCTCGCGCGCGAGGCGGCCGCGATCCGCGAGGCCGATGTGACGATCGTCGTCAGCGAAACGGAGCGTGCGGTCGTCGAGGCGCTCGGCGCGAAGAGCGCGCTCGTGATCCCGACCATCCAGACGCCGATCGCGGATCCGCCCGGCTATGCCGAACGCGCGGGCCTGCTCTTCGTCGGGAGCTTCGATCACGAGCCGAACATCGACGCGGCGCTCTTCTTCGTGCGTGAGATTCTGCCGCTGGTCCGCGCGCACGCACCGATCGGGCTCACGATCGTCGGGAGCAATCCGCCCCCGCAGATCCGAGCGCTCCAGACGGACGGCGTCGACGTACGCGGCTACGTGCCGGACCTGGATCCGCTCCTCCGGCGCGCGCGGCTGGCGCTCGCGCCACTGCGCTTCGGCGCGGGCCTCAAAGCCAAGATCACGCAGTCGTTCGGCTACGGCCTGCCCGTGATCGGTACGACCGTCGCGGCCGAGGGGTTCGACGGTAGCGCGCGCGACGCGATCGAGATCGCGGACGATCCCGACGATTTCGCGCAAGCGGTTCTCGAAGCGTATGCGGACGAAGCGCGCTGGAACGGACTGGCACGCGCCGCGCGGGCGGCGGCCGAGGGCTATGCGCCGGCGGCGGTCCGGTCGGCGGTCTTGGAAGCGGCCGGCGGCGTCAAGTCGACGTAACCGGTGACGCCGCGGAAGAAGTCGACGTACGCGCGCCAGACGTACGGAATGCGCTTGAACTGCCCGCGCACGAGCTTGGGTAGCATGGCGCGCACGAACGTGTAGGACGCGACGCTAGGCAACGCATACGGGAAGAAGCGCTTGGTCAGCACCAACATGTTACGCGTCGAGTAGTAGTCGTGCGTCGGCGAACAGTGCACCACCGTTCCGCCCTGCTTATGCCAGACCGCGCTCAAGAACGTGGTCGCCAAGTCCCAACGTTTGGCGCGCATGCGGAAGCACCAATCGGTCTCTTCGCGGTAGAGGAAGTACGACTCGTCCATCGGACCGACATCGCGGATCGCTTCGGCGCGCACCAGCATGCTCGCACCCAGCACGTGCTCGACGGAGAGCTGCGCGAACGGATCCTTCGGCAATTCGTGGTAGGGCGTGTCGATCCCGAACCATTTGTTGTACGGACCGCCGCCGAGCGAGAGATGCATCTTGGGCGACTCGTACTGGAAGTGGGTCGAGCCGATGATGCCGAGCGAGGGATGCTCGAGCATCAGACCGACCATCGGCGCGAGCGCGTCGGGCGCGACCACCGTATCGTTGTTGAGGACCCAGACGTAATCGTAGTCGTGCGCGAGCGCGTAGCGCAGGCCGACGTTGTTGCCGCCCGCGTAGCCGAAGTTGCCGCCGGTCTGGATCAGGAGCACGTCGGGACGGTCTCCGTCCGGGACCGCGCCGTCTTCGGCCGCCGAGCGGTCGAGCCGGGCCACCCGGACGGGCCGGATCTTGCCCTCGTCCTTGGTCCCGATCGCGACCAGGCATTCCGCCAGGTGATCGACGTCGTCCGAGGCGTTATCGCAGACGGCGATATCCAACCCGGCGTCTTCGACGTTCAGGAGGCTCCCGACGCATTCGACCGTGAGATCGGTCCGGTTCCAGTTCAGAACGACGGCCAAAACGCGCGGCGCGTGCCGGGGAACGGCGGGCGCGAGCGGGACCGTGGGGTCGAGGACCAAGGGTAGGCATCCTTTCGATGTCGTGCCTGGGTTCGCGTTCTGGGCGAGGTCGGGGCTACTCCTTGAATCCAAGGGCCCCTTTAACCATCTCCCAACCAACAGGCTATACCCACCAAAGGTCGTTTGACGCGGGGGTGCCGCCCTGATATACTCTCCCGGCTATGTTCCGGTTTGATCTTCAACTCTTCGCCTCCAAAAAAGGCGCAGGCTCCACCCGCAACGGTCGCGACTCCAACGCGCAACGCCTCGGCGTCAAGCGCTTCGGCGGCGAACGCGTCCTCGCGGGCAATATCCTTATCCGCCAGCGTGGAACCAAGTTCTACCCGGGTGAAAACGTCGGTATGGGCAAGGACCACACGCTCTTCGCGCTGATCGAAGGCACGGTGGAGTTCTCAACCCGCCGCAACAAGCAGCAAATCAACGTCCGCGCCGCCGCTTAGGCCGCCGCAGGACCACAGTTTACGGGGGCCGTCAGGCCCCCGTTTCATTTTCGGCGAAGGCCTTAAGCGATGAAGTTTATCGACGAGGTCACGATCACCGTGGCGGCCGGCACCGGCGGCAACGGGATCATCGCGTGGCGCCGTGAGAAGTACGTGGATATGGGCGGCCCGGCCGGCGGCGACGGCGGCGCGGGCGGCACGGTCACGCTCGAGGCCACCCCGGCCCTCTCGACCCTGGTCGAGTTCCGCTTCAAGCGTCATTTCGCGGCCGAGGCCGGCAAGCCGGGCGGCACCTCGAGAAAATCGGGCAAGGCCGGCGACGACCTGGTCATCCCGGTGCCCGTCGGCACCCTGGTCTATCGCAGCGCCGAGGGCCAGAGCGAGGCGTTTCTTGCCGACCTGAACGAGCCTGGTGCGAGCGTCGTGGTGGCCAAGGGCGGCCGGGGCGGCCTCGGCAACCAGCATTTCGCCACCCCCAAGCGTCAGGCACCGCATTTCGCCGAGAACGGCGAGCCCGCCGAGGAATGCAGCCTGCGCCTCGAGCTCCGGCTGCTGGCCGACGCCGGCATCGTGGGCGTGCCCAACGCCGGTAAGTCGACCCTGCTCTCGGTCATCTCGGCCGCTCGGCCGAAGATCGCCGACTATCCGTTCACGACCATCGAGCCGCAGCTCGGCGTGGTCCGCGTCTCGGACGAAGAGTCGTTCGTCGCGGTCGACGTGCCCGGCCTGATCGAAGGCGCGCACGAAGGCGCCGGCCTCGGCGATCAGTTCTTGCGCCACGTCGAACGGACGCGCGTGCTCGTGCATATGCTCGACGGCGCGAAATCGCTCGACGAGATCCTCCACGACAAAGCGATCATCGAAGCCGAACTGCGCGCGTGGAATCCGACCCTGCCCGAGAAGCCGACCATGCTCGTGGTCAGCAAACTCGATCTGCCCGACGCACGCGAACGCATGGAAGACCTGCGCGAACGCTTCCCCGAGATCCGCGGCATCAGCGCCGCGACCGGCGACGGCGTCTCCGAACTGGTCTACGCGATCGGCAAGGTCATCAAGGAGACGCCGCTGCCGGCGCTCGCCGATCAGCCGCCCGCGCAGATCGCGCTCGCGCCCAAGAACGCGTTCACGATCGAACGCGACGAAGACGGCACGTTCGTGATCTCGGGCGCGCGCGTCGAGCGGCTGGCCGCGATGACGAACTTCGAATCCGACGAAGGGCTCGCGCGCTTCGAACGGATCCTGGGCAAGCTCGGCGTCGAGAAGAAGTTGCGCGACCTGGGCGCCCAAGAGGGCGACTCCGTGCGCATCGGCGAGTTCGAGTTCAGCTACTCGTGAAGATCGGCGTCTTCGGCGG
>JBEPVY010000153.1:0-5469 GCA_041690835.1 Vulcanimicrobiota bacterium
TCCGGATCGGCGCGCGTACGTCCGTACAGGACAACTGCGTCGTGCACGTGAGCGAGGGCGGACGCACGATTCTCGGCGACGACGTGACCGTCGGCCACGCCGCCGTCATGGAAGACTGCACGATCGGCAACAAAGCGCTGATCGGTAGCAACGCCGTCATCCTGAACGGCGCGATCATCGGCGAGGGGAGCTTGATCGCGGCCGGTTCCGTGGTCGGCGAACGCGCGCAGATCCCGCCGGGCGTGCTCGCCGCCGGCGCACCCGCGACCGTCAAGAAGCAGCTCGCCGGCGCTGCGGCCGAGTGGATCGACATCTCGGCCGAAGAGTACGTCAAACTCTCACGTTCGTATCTGGCCGAGAACATCGGCAATCCGAAATACCAGGAGACGTTCAATTAGCGCTGCCGTCCACGAGGCCTTGGTCAGTTATATCGAATCCGAGGGCCATCGGACCGACCTCGAACTGCACGACGCCGAAGGCGGTGCGACCATCCGCCTGCGCGTGCGCGGTCAGTCGATCGCGGTCATGACCTCGGGCGCCGACGTCACCTATTTCTCGATCGCGTTGCCGTACGTGTTACCGGAGTGGGCGCGCGATCAGGCCCAGGCCGCGCCGATCCTGCTCGATCTGCAGTCGACGTTCAAAGCGGTCAAGTTCTTCTACTCGAGCGACGGCGGAACGCTGATCTCGGCGGTCGAGCAGTTCTCCGGCTCGGCCGAAGAGTTCTCGACCCACTTCTGGCGCCTGGTCGGGATCGTCCGCGACGCCGGCTCGACCGCCGTGGAGCGGATCCTCGACCGGAGCGAGACGCGCGCGGCGGCCGACCGGTTCATCAGCGACTTCATGCGAGGACAAGGCACGTGAGCGACGACCGGCTCGAACCGATCGAGGCGGCGCTCGATGCCGAAGGCCTCTTCTACACCCGCGAAGACGACGCCGAAGCGTTGCGGGTCGCGTTCAAATCCGAAGGCGACCGGTTCTTCATCGTCTCGTATCGCGACGACGCCGAGTTTCTGATGATGGGTTCGGGCTGGTCGCTCGGTCGCGCGACCGATCTCGAGCGCGCGATGGAGATCGCGAACCGCACGAACGCGCGCAAGAAGTTCGTCAAGACGGCCGTCTGGCAAGAAGAACACGACGTCCTCTTCACCGTCGAACTCTGCTACGCGAGCTATCAGGACTTCCCGCAGCATTTCGTGCGCTTGCTCGGCGCCCTGCGCGAGACCACCGCCGACTTCTTCAGCGAACTTCGTCTGAAGGACTAAGGCGACACTAGGGTCTGGGGTAGTGGCTCTCGTCGCCGTAGGGTTGGAAGAGCGTGTACTCGGCCTTGAAGCGTAGGCGGACCATGCCGGTCGGGCCGTTGCGGTGCTTGGCCATGATGAACTCGGTCAGTTCCGGATCGGCGGCCGCTTCCGGATTGTAGTAGGCGTCGCGATAGAGGAACGCCACGATGTCGGATTCTTGTTCGAGCGAGCCGGAGTCGCGCAGATCCGCGAGCATCGGGCGCTTGTCGTTGCGCGTCTCGACGCCGCGATTGAGCTGGGCGAGCGCGATGATCGGCACGCCGAGTTCTTTCGCGGTCACCTTGAGCGTGCGGCAGATGTCGCTCAGCTCTTCGTTGCGGTTGGCGCCCTTCGAGAGCGCGCCCGGCCGGAGCAGCTGCAGGTAGTCGATGAAGACGGCCGAGAGTCCGCGCCCGGATTTGAGTCGACGGCAACGGCTGCGGAGTTCGCTCACGGAGAGGCCGCCGGTATCGTCGAGATACATCGGGAGATCCGAGAGCGCGCCCATCGCGCGCGAGAGCGTATCCCACTGCTGACCGCGCAGGTTGCCGGTACGCATGTCGTGCATCGAGATCTGCGCCTCGGAGGACATCAAGCGCTGGACCAGTTCGTCGTTCGACATCTCGAGCGAGAAGAACGCGATCGGCGCGCCGTTGCCGAGTTCGACCGATTCGCGCGCCGCCGCGACCGCGGCGTTGAGCGCCCACGACGTCTTGCCCATGCCCGGCCGGGCTGCGACGATGATGAAGTTGCCCGCTTGGAAGCCGGTCGTGCGCTGATCGATGTCCGCAAAGCCCGAGGTGACGCCGGTCCGGCCGCCATGGAGCGAATGCAGATAGTCGAGCCGGTCGAAGGCGTCCTTGAGCAGATTGCCGACCGGCTGGAACTCGCCCTTGAGCTGGTTCTCGCCGATCGCGTAGACGATCGCCTCGGACTCGTCGAGCGCCGCCGCGACGTCTTCTTCCGCGTCGTAGCCGATCTGGGTGATCTGCGTGCCGGCGTGGATCAGGTTGCGCAGGATCGACTTCTCGCGCACGATGGTCGCATAGTACTTGGCGCTGGCGGCCGTCTGGACGGTGTCCATCAAAGTCGAGATGTACGAGATCCCGCCGACCTTCTCGAGCGCGTCGCGATTGCGCAGCTCTTCGGAGAGCGTGATCTTGTCGAGCGGTTGCCCGCGGTCGTGCAGGTCGCAGAGCGCGCCGAAGATCGTCTCGTGGACGTGCGCGTAGAAGTCGTTGGCGCGGACGATCTCCATCGCGTCGTCCATGATCTTGCGGTCGACCAGCACGGAGCCGATCAAGGCCATCTCGGCTTCGAGGTTGTGCGGGGGGATGCGGTCGGCGACGCGCGCGATATTGGTGACGCTCATGATCTATCTCGCCTTTGCGGTACGGCGCTTGCGAACACTTTGGGGATAACCGTTCTTTCCTGTGGACCGCTTGTGCATACCGAGCTCGCGCAGGGTCTGCTCGACGTCGACGACCGGAACGATGTCCAGTCCCGCGAGGTCGGCGTCCACGTCGCGCGCGTTCTCGCGCGGCAGGAGCATCGCGCGCATCCCGGCCTGACGCGCCGCGTAGAGTTTCTCGATCGCGCCCCCGATGCCGCGCACCTTGCCTTGGATGGAAAGCTCACCGGTGACGGCGACGTCCTGCGGGAGCGGCTTCTTGGTGATCGCCGAGTAGAGCGCGAGAAAGATCGCAAGCCCGGCAGAGGGACCATCGATGTTGCCGCCGCCGACCACGTTGATGTGCAGATCGAAGTCGGCCGGGTCGAGTCCGGTCACTTCGCGCAGAACGCTTGCCGCATTGAAGACGCTGTCTTTGGCCATCGAGCCCGCGGTATCGTTGAAACGGACCGCGCCCTTGGCCGGCTGCGAGGCCGGGAACGCGACCGCTTCGATCTCGATCAACGAACCGAGATATTGATGTACGCCCAGGCCGAAGATCTTGCCGATCTCGCGCGTCCGGCGCGCTTTGACGGGCGTATGCCGGACCATCCGCGAGGTCTGGACGACCGCGCGTACGTCGTCTTCGAGGATCGACACGGTGCGCGCGTTCGCGCCCTTGACGGGGTGGGTGCGATAGAGCGCCTGACCGTAGGCATCCGCGACGATCTGGACGGCCTTACGGCCTTCGATCGTATAAGAGGCGATCAGTTTAGGTACGGCCCGCGCGGCCTTCGCGCCGAGCCGCTTGATCGCGCTCTGGACGATGCTGACGACCTGGGTCTGCGTGAGCGGCGAGAAGTAGACCTCGGCACAGCGCGAGCGGATCGCCGGATCGATATCCTCCGGGTCGCGCGTGGTCGCACCGATCAGTACGAAGTCGGCCGGGGCGCCGTCGCGGAAGAGCCGCTTGACGTACTCCGGCACGTTCGGTGCGCTCGCATCGTAGTACGACGACTCGAACGTGACCTTCTTGTCTTCGAGCACTTTGAGCAGGCGCGTCTGCAGCATAGGATCGAGCTCGCCGAGTTCGTCGATGAAGAGCACGCCGCCGTGCGCGCGCGAGACCAGGCCGAGCTTCGGTTCGGGGATGCCGCTATCGGCGAACTCGCGGCGCGTCCCCTGATAGATCGGATCGTGCACGCTGCCGAGCAATGGATTGATCGTCTCGCGGGGATCCCAGCGCATGGTCGTACCGCTCGCCTCGACGAAGGCGGCGTCTTTGGCGAACGGCGCGTAGGCGCGGCCCTTGGCGACTTCGAGCACCAGGCGCGCTGCGGTCGTCTTGCCGACGCCGGGCGGACCGTAGAGGATCACGTGTTGCGGATACGGGGACGAGATCTTCGCGAGCAACGCTTTGACGGCGGTCTCTTGGCCGACGATCTCGCGCAGATGCTGCGGACGCAGTTGACGCAGGGCCGAGGCCGCCAGCGTCCGCGCCGAGAGCTTCTCGAGTTCGTCGAGTTTGGCGCGGGTCGCGGGCGTCTCGGGACCCGCATCGTCGCGCAGCGCTTCGAGCTTGAGCTCGTTCAGGTACTCCTGGTGCCGGGCTTCCATCTTCTGCCCGACGCGCCGTTCGATCGTATCGCCGACGGTCTTCTGCGCGACCAGATCCGCGAGGGCTTCTTCGACTTCGGCAATGGTGCGACGTTGCTGCGCGCGGGTGGTCGTCTTCTCGACGGTCGGATCTTCGAAGACCAGGCGCGCGAGCGCGCAGATCCGATCGGAGAGATGCTCCGAGCGCATCATCTTGAGCGCGCCGACCTTGCCGGCCCGGAGCACGACCTTCTCGGCGCCGATCACGCCGCCCAACAAATCGAAGAGCGCCGAGACGTACCGTGCTAACTCATCTTCGACGCCGCGTTTGCGGCGTAGACGGGTCAGCGACGGGTTCTCGGCGCTCGCCGGCATTGTTCGAAAGCGGAGTTTAAGCCGCGACGACGCTCAACGTCGCCTTGGCGACGACGTTCTTGTGCAGTTTGATCTCGACCGGATACGAGCCGAGCGCCTTGATCGAGGACATGATCTCGATCTTGTGACGATCGAGGGTGATCTCGAGTTCGCGCAGGATCGCATCCGCCACGTCGGCGTTGGTCACCGCGCCGAAGAGCTTGCCGTTGCCGCCGGCCTTCGCCGAAACGGCGATCTTGGCGGTCTCGAGACGCTCGGCGAGGGCCTTGGCATCCGCCAAGGTCTGCGCTTCGCGTTTCTGCTGGGCGCGCTTCTGCGCGTCGAGCAGGGCCATCGCGCCCTTGTTGGCTTCGACTGCGAGCTTGCGCGGCAGCAAGAAGTTGTTGCCGTAGCCTTCGGCGACGTCGACGACGTCGCCGGCCTTACCGAGAGCCTTCACGTCGCTGAGGAGGACGAGTTTCATGTGGTGCTGGTTACTCCGAGACGAAGGGAAGGAACGCGATGATGCGAGCCCGCTTGACGGCGATCATCAACATGCGCTGGTGCTTGGCACAGTTGCCGGAGATGCGGCGCGGGACGATCTTTCCGCGCTCCGAGACGTACCGCTTCAAGCGGTTCACGTCGCGATACGATACGTCGATCGCCTTGTCCGCGCAGAACTGGCACGGCTTTTTCTTGACGCGCCGGTCTTTTGCCGGGCGTTTCTTACGGTCTGCCATTGTTAGTCTTCCTTACGAGCTAGGTGGTTGGCGGTCGCGTCGTACGAAGACGAAACCCTAGCCACGTTGCGCCGCCAATCGGCGCCACGACCGGCACATACCG
>JBEPVY010000154.1:0-5408 GCA_041690835.1 Vulcanimicrobiota bacterium
AAGGAGACTCCTGCTCCAATAATAGCGGCGGCATTCACGACCGTCGCTCTTTCGCTACCCCCGACCCCGGTCATGCCGAGCCCCTTGTCATGCCGAGCGTAGCGAAGCGTAGTCGAGGGGCGCCTCGAGGGCAGCGCCTTCGCGCCGCGCTTCGCGCTACGCTCGGGATGACAAGGTGGGCGCTACAGGAACGCGGGCTTTTTGCCGTCTTTGTTGCCGCAGTAGAGCATGTGCTCGGCGTGCGAGACGTACCAGGCGTGGATGTCGTAGTGCGGGATCGGGTAGCCCGGGTGGCCGTGGGGTTCGAACCAGATGTCGACGTGGTCGATCTGGTAGCCGGGCAGCGGCTTGAGCACGCTATCCCAGGACTTGCCGTTCGCGAACATCTTGCGGTCGACCATGATCTCGGTGAAGATCGGCTTGCCGTTGTACCAGCCGTAGATCGGGCCGAACGGCGCGGCGCCGGGCGCCGCGTAATGGTAGCCCATCGCCGGGATGCATCCCGAGACCGGGACCACGTTGGCGGGCAGGCCCTTTGGGTGGGCCGGACCGTTGGTCATCATCATCTTTTCCATGGCCGGAGTCATCCCGGGCGGGAGGGCCGGTTGGGCGGCCCGGGCCGGGACGCCGATAAGCGCGGCCAACGCCGCGACGAACGCTAGGGCAAAAAGTCGCTTCATGTCTCGACCTTTTCACCTTCACCAACCAGCCCCTTGTCCGCTAGTTGACCTTAGTTAGCGTTCGTGATATCCGTCGCCAGGGTGACCGTCTGCGCCGACGTCTCGGGATGCGCGGCGAGTTGGCCGTTGAGCAGACCGAGCGCGGCCGCCGGCGTGTTGTCGAGGCCGCTACAGCCGCTTCCGCACGAGCCGACCTGCGTCATGACCGCCGAGAACGTCAGCGGATGGCCCGCGTCGGCGCCGCCGGCACCGATCCAGCCCCATTGTTTTGCGGTCGTCCCGCTGGTGTTGTAGATCTCGGGCAGCGCGCGCACGTTCGGCCCGGCGCCTCCACCGACGTACGCGACGTCGGCCTGCGTCCAACCGCCGACGCACGCGCCGGCCGCGGCGAACGACGACGACGGACAGCCGCCCGCATCGCCGTAGTCATAGAGCGGAATCGTGTTGCTCGCGGCGACGAACGCGTCGAGCCACGCGCGCGTGGTGCTCGCGCTCGACCAGCCGGTCTCCATGTCGTTCGCGGCGACGACCGTCTCGTTCGGATAGCTGCTGGTGGTCACGTAGCCGCCCAGTTGCGCGACCAGGGCTTCCCACGCTTGCGCGTGCGCCGCGACCACATGCGAACCGTAGTTGCTCGTTCCGACCGCCAGGATCAACGAATTGGTCGCGGGTTGATTGCAGAGCGCGTAGCCGTCGAGGTAGCCTTGCACTGCCGTCGCGATCTGGGCGGTCGTGACGAACGGATTGCCGGCGCCGTAGTCCGACGTGCCCCAGTTCGTGCCGTCGGTGTACGGTTCGCCGTAATCCAGGACGACGATCCCGGACTTCGCCTGGGTCTGCGCGCCCTGCGCCATCGCGCAACCTTCGGCTTTGGTCACGGTCGGATCGACCGTTCCCATGTAGCGCGAGATCGTCGCTTGCCCGTTGAGGTAGCTCGGCGGCGACGGCGATGCGCTCGGCGTTGCGCCCGGCGTGGGAGTCGGATTCGTGGTGATCGAAGGCGGCGTCGGCATGAATCCGCCGCCTCCGCTTCCGCCTCCACCGCTACAGCCCGCGACCAACGCCGCGCAGATCACACCGAACATCGGCAACCCTTTCATCGCACCCTCGCTTCTACAAAAGAAAAAGCGCAGGACGCCGATCGCGCTCCTCCGCTCAGAGCGAGACGTTAAACGGGGCGGGCGCCACTCCTCCGCGCAAGCGTGCGAGCAACCAGGCGACGATCCGCTCCGATGCTTTCCCGTCGCCATACGGATTCGCGGCGCGCGACATGCGTGCGAACGCGTCCGGATCTTCGAGCAGGCGTACGGCTGCGGCGACGATCTTCGCGCGATCGTGTCCGACCAGCTCGAGCGTTCCCGCCTCCAAGCCTTCGGGGCGTTCGGTCTCGTCGCGCATCACCAGCACCGGCTTGCCGAGGCACGGCGCCTCTTCTTGCAAGCCGCCGGAATCGGTCAGCACGAACGTGCAGCGCTTCACCGCTTCGACCATGTGCGCGTAGTCGATCGGTTCGACCAGTAGCACGCCCGGTACGTCGCCGAGCACCTCGCGCGCGACCGGCGCGACGTGCGGAGACGGATGGACCGGCCAGTAGAGCTGCGGGCGCGACGGATGCGCCGCGATCTCGCGCATCGCCTCGCACATCTCGCGCATGTACGGATGGTTCTCGCGGCGATGGGCCGTCACCAGGATCAGCGGGCGCGAGGGATCGATCTCGTCCGCGCGCGGCGGCGCCGGGAGATCCGTCCGCCCGGCGGTCGCGAGGAACGCATCGATCACCGTGTTGCCGGTGACGATGATGTCCTCGACGGCGACGTTCTCGCGGAGCAGATGCTCCTTCGCAAGATCGGTCGGCGAGAAGTTATATGCGGCGATCGTCCCGGTCAGGCGCCGGTTCATCTCTTCGGGGAACGGCAGCCACCGGTCGTTGGTACGCAGACCCGCTTCGACGTGGCCGACCGGGATGTTCTGATAGAACGCCGCCAGCGCCGCCGAGGTCGAGGTGGTCGTGTCGCCGTGCACCAGCACGACGTCCGGACGCGCCTCCTTGAGGACCGGCTCCATGCCGATCAGCACGCGCGTCGTGATCTCGGTGATCGATTGGTCGCGCGTCATGATGTCGAGATCGTAGCGCGGCTCGATCTTGAAAAGCACGAGCAGATCGTCGAGCATCTGGCGGTGTTGCGCGGTCACGCACACGATCGAGTCGATCTGCGGATGCGCGCCGAGCGCGTGCACGACCGGGGCCATCTTGATGGTATCCGGCCGCGTGCCGAAGACCGTCATCACTTTGAGTCTGTTCACAGCTTGATGTGGATGGTTCCGGAGACCACCAGCGCGACGAACCCGAGCACGATGCAGACCGCATAGATCAAGAGCACCGCCTGCCGGACGTTCATCCCGAAGCGGAAGATCAGTTGGTGGTGGAAGTGGCCGCGGTCGGCCTCGGTGATGCTCTTGCCCGAGAGCGCGCGCCGCGCGATCGCGAAGAACGTGTCCAGGATCGGCAGGGCGAGCACGACCAGCGGCACCAAAAGGCCGACCGCGATCGCGCTCTTGCTGGCGCCGATCATCGAGACGGTCGCGAAGACGTAGCCGATGAAGAGCGAGCCGGCATCGCCGAGGATGATCTTGGCCGGATTGAAGTTATACGGGAGGAAGCCGAGCGCGGCGCCCGCGAGCGCGGCGACGACCAGCGCGACCACCGGATCGCCGTGCGTCACCGAGATCACGAAGATGGACAGGCACGAGATCGCCGCCACGCCCGAGAGCAATCCGTCGAGCCCGTCGATGAAGTTGATCGCGTTCATCATGGCGACGTACCAGAAGAGCGTGAGTGGAACGCTCACCCAGATCGGAAACGCGATCCAGTAGGTGGCCGGATCGTGGTTGAACGGATTCGCGACGCCGGGGATGATAAAGCCGTAGAGCATCGAGACCAGCGCGACCAGGATCTGCGCGAAGAGTTTGTTGCGCGGGCGCATCCCCATGATGTCGTCCCAGACGCCGACGCCCAGGATCAACATCGAGCCGAACAGCAGGCCGACCAGATTGTGGCTCGCATCGAGTTGATCGTGCAGGGCGTCGATCCGGATCGAGGCGATCTTGCTCGCGAACGCCGGGTAGAGCAACTGCGGATGGAGCAGCGCGAAGCCGAGCACCGCGAAGAGCGCGAAGGCGAAACCGAAGAAGACGGCGATGCCGCCGATTCGCGGCTTCGGTTCGTCGTGCATGCGGCGGTCGCCGGTCTGATCGAGCACGCCGACGTGACTGGCCAGTCGACGAACGAGCGGCGTCGCAAGCGCGGTGACCGCCCCTGCGAGCACCACGGCCGCCACATACAACAGGACCAAGCCGTAGTCCGGCTTCATCGCGCGACGCTCGCGAACGGTACCGACGCGATGCCGGCGGCCTCGAGCAGCGCGACCGCGACCGGATCGGCATAGGCATCCGCATAGACGATCTTCTCGATGCCGGCGCTGATCAACAGTTTCGAACAGTGCACGCATGGCTGGTGCGTGCTATACGCGACCGCGCCCTGCAAGCCGACGCCGTGGAGCGCGCCCTGCACGATGGCGTTCGCCTCCGCGTGCATCGCGCGCAGGCAGTGGTCGTTCACGACGATGCAGCCGACATCGCTGCAGTGCGGGACGCCGCGCGGCGCGCCGTTGTAGCCGGTCGTGAGGATGCGATGTTCGCGCACGAGCACGCAACCGACCGAGGCCCGCGGACAGGTCGCGCGGGTCGCGACCGTGCGGGCGACGTCCATGAAGTACTCGTCCCAGCCGGGACGCACCGAGGCGCTCAAGCCTTGGGCCGGACGATCACGGGGACGGAGCTGGTGCTACCGAACATGCGGTCGCCGGCGTCACCCAAGCCCGGCACGATGTAGCCGTGGTCGTTGAGCCGCTCGTCCATCGCGGCGGTGACGATGTTCACGTACGGATGCTTGCGCTGCAGCGTCGCGACGCCCTCGGGCGCGGCGATCAGGCTGATGAAGGTGACGTTCTGCGCGCCGCGCGAGACCAGCGCATCGACCGCCGCCGCACCCGAGTTGCCGGTCGCGAGCATCGGATCGAGGACGAAGACGTGCCGCTCGGAGAGATCTTCCGGCACGTTCATATAGTACGGGACCGGCTGAAGCGTATCCGGATCGCGATAGAAGCCCAGGTGCGCGACGACCGCGTTGTCGATCACGTCCAAGAACCCGGGCAGCAGGCCGAGGCCGGCGCGCAGGATCGGTGCGACGACCGGTAGGGTCGTGATGCGCTTGGCCATCATCGGCTGGAGCGGCGTCTCGACCGGGGTCGGCGTCAGCGGCAGGTCGCGGGTCGCTTCGTAGGCCAGAAATGCGCCCAGCTCTTCGAGTAGCTGGCGGAAAACGGGGGTAGGCGTGGCTCGGTCGCGCAGGCGCGCGAGACGGTCGGCCACCGCCGGATGTTCGACGACGAGCAGGGCACCACGATCGTTGGGCATGAAGGCTACCTTCCATGAAGCCGAGCTCTCCTCTTGCCGCACGCGAGCGATGGACGCTTCTGGCGACGATCGTCGGGTCGAGCCTGGTCTTCATCGACGGCAGCGTGGTCGGACTAGCGCTGCCCACCATCCAGCGGACCCTGCACGCGAGCGCCGCCGACGTGCAATGGATCGTCGAAGGCTATGCGCTCGCGCTGGCCGCGCTGATGCTCTTCGGCGGCGCGCTCGGCGACCGATATGGGCGCCGACGCA
>JBEPVY010000155.1:0-5396 GCA_041690835.1 Vulcanimicrobiota bacterium
AGCATCCGGTCGAGGCGGACGTCGTGATGGCGGTGCCGGACTCGGCGGTGCCGGGTGGCATCGGCTACTCCGCCGAGGCGGATCTGCCGTACGTCGAGGGCCTGATCAAGAACCGCTATATCGGCCGGACGTTCATCAGCCCGGATCAGAAGATGCGGAGCCGCGGCGTGCAGTTGAAGTTCAATCCGGTCGTCGAGAACCTGCGCGGCCAACGGGTGGTGGTGGTGGACGATTCGATCGTGCGCGGCACGACCACCCCGCGGATCGTGCGCCTCCTCCGCGACGCCGGCGCGACCGAAGTGCACCTGCGGATCACCTCACCGCCGATCGTGCACCCGTGCTATCTCGGGGTGGATATGGCGACCTACGACGAGCTGATCGCGGCCAACCACACCCTCGAGGAGGTCCGGGAGAAGACCGGAGCCGACTCGCTCGGTTACCTGAGCCTGGAAGGGTTGGTCGCCTCTACAGGGCGCAAGCGGGCGGATATGTGCTTGGGGTGCCTGACCGGGAACTACCCGAATACCCCCGTGACCCACGTCTCCCGGGCCCTGATATAGAAGTACCGTTACGGGTTCTTAACATTGCCGGGCGAACGATTTCGGGGTCAGACGCCTGGATTGCTGTATAGTTCGGGGTGAAAGGTGTGCACCACTATGCCTCAGTCGGTCCGGCGCCTACGGCGCCCAGCGCCATTTGCCACGCACGACGTGCGCCGCGTTGCCGAGTACTTCGATGGCGAACTCGAGGCGACGTACGTCTTCGTGCAATCCGTCTGGCTGCCCGACGCGTTTAAGAGCGTCGATGCGCTGGCGGAGTGTCTGCGTGCGGGCGACGCTTCGGCCAGCATCTTCATGTGCGATCACCTGCGCCAGGGCGCGATCTCGGTCGGCGCGCGCGCATTCGCAAGCGAAACCGAAGCGATCTCCAATGCGGTCGTCGAAGGTCAGTGGCTACAAGCCGCGACCCTGACGCGCGGTCTGCTCGTCCGGCTTACGATGGCGACCCGTTGGCTCAAGATGCGCCTCTCCAAGTTCTCGTCCGCCGCGGGCGCGTACGACGCGACCCAACACATCAGCGACGAGAAAGCCCTCGAGGCCTCCACCACCTTCTACGGCTAATCGCCCGGCCGGATCGTTTCCAGAACCCGTACCGTGCCCCCCGAGAGTTCGAAGAGAACGGCTCGGGTTGCGGCGTTGATGTGGGTGATGCGTTCGTGCCGTTCAGCCTCGCCGCCGCGCGCGTGGACGTGGCCGAACGCATGGACCGGAGCATCGCATGCGCGGACGAGCCGCGAGATCGTCTCCGAGCCGGCATGACTGCCGCCGTAGGTCGCATCGAGAACGCGGTAGGGCGGTTCGTGCGAGAGCACGATATCGACGCCTGATGGGATCTGCGGAAGCGCGGTCGCGTGTGGCAGCCCGAGGATGACGACTTCGCGGTTACGGACGTCGACGCGCGCGCCGCGGTCGAGCAGAAGAAGCGGCCCGAAGAGCGCGTGCCACTGGTCGAGGCGATATTTCTGTACGGCGTCCTTGCCCTCGTGGTTGCCGAGCGTCAGGAACTTGATGCGATACGGCAGCTTGTGGAATCAGACCGCGAACTCTTCCGCGCCGGAACCGTAACGCGTGAAGTCGCCGGCATGCAGAAAGATGTCCGCGTCGGGGAGCGAGCGGAACTTCTTATGGTTTCCGTGCGTGTCGGAGAGCACCAGCACGCGCACCGCGCCGTCGGTCAAATAATCGCGTAGATCATTCCGGAAACGCGCGCGTGCGGACGTCTTCGGCGTAGTTGCGGAGCGCGTCGACGGTGGCGGCGCCGACTTCGGCATAGCGCTTTACGAACGATGGCGAGTGTTTGTACATGCCAAGCAGATCGTAGAGCACCAGCACCTGCGAATCGCATTGCGGGCCGGAGCCGATGCCGATGGTCGGGATGCTCAGTTCGCGGGTGATCTCGCCCGCGATCTCGGCGTCGACGACTTCGAGGACGATCGCGTAGGCGCCGGCCGCTTCGACGGCTTTCGCGTCGGCCATCAGACGATCGCGGTGGGTGCGCGGTTTGTAACCGGGCCCCATGCTCGCGGTCTGCGGGGTGACGCCGATGTGACCGACGACCGGAATGCCGGCCGAGGTGATGGCGCGGATCGCTTCGGCTTCGTGGGCGCCGCCTTCGAGTTTGACCGACGACGCGCCGGCCTCTTTCACCAGGCGGATCGCGTTGCGCAGGGCGTCTTCGTTGCTGACGTGATAGGAACCGAACGGCATGTCGACCATGACGTGGGCGCGCGAGGTCGCGCGGGTGACGGCGCCGGCGTGGTGGATCATCTCTTCCATGGTGACCGGGGTCGTCTCGTCGTAGCCGAGGACGACGTTGCCGAGGCTGTCGCCGACCAGGATGACGTCGATGCCGGCCTCTTCGACGAAGCGCGCGAACGAGGCGTCGTAGGCGGTGATGACCGGGAAGAGCACCTTGTTCTTGCGGCGCTTGATCGCGCCGGCGGTGACGCGCCGAACGGTCGCGGGGCCGGGAGCCGGTTGATAGGGCCGTGCGTCGGGCGCATCGGCTGCGCGAGGGCGATCCGGGGTGATCATGGTTCGATGCCCTTCGCTAGGGGGGAACCGGAGGCCCTTCGTTACTGCGTTCCCCTCAAGCGTTCGTCCGAGGTGGCATTCTTCGCCACCTGACTCGTGCTAGAGGTCGTCTCCGAGCTATCGCCAAGCCCTCTGTCGTTCCGGCCGATATACTCGGTCGCGTATTCCTATTTCGATTTTGTGGAGGTCCCATGTCCAAGGTTACGGCCGGGTTCCTGGCCGCGGTCCTCGTCGCTCTCTCGCTCGGATTCGCTTCGGCAAACGCCGTCAAGCCGAAGGTCGTGCACAAGCCGGTCGCGAGCGCGACGCCGTCACCGACGCCGTCGCCTAGCCCGACGCCCGCCGGGTATGTGACGATTCCGGGCGGCACGCCTTTGCACGTCACCCTGGTCGGAAAGATCTCGTCTTCGAACGCGAACGTCGGCGATACGTTTGCTATACAGGCATCCGACAACGTCGTCGTCGACGGCTGGATCGTGGTCGCCAAGGGTGCCGCCGGACAAGGCGAAGTCGCGACGGTCGATCGCGCAGGTTCGCACGGCCATCCGGGGACGCTCGGCATCCAGATGGATTGGATATTTGCGGCCGATGGGGAGAAACTGCGCTTGACGAGCCAACGTAGCACGAGCGAGGGCGAAGGCAAGCAAGGTGCATCGTCGACGCTGACCGTTGTTTCGTGGCTTGCGCTCGGTCTGCCGGGTCTGTTCGCACACAACTTCGTACACGGTCGCGATATCGACATCGACGGTAGCAAGCCGCTGGATGCGTTCACCCAAGATACCGCGCACATCGTTTCGCCGACCAAAGCTGCCGATGACGGTTTCGCACACTAGGCACGCAAGCGACCCTTTGGTGTAGCTGGCGATTCGGGTGGGTATGGTAGTAGCATGACAGACTTGAATGAAGTCAAAAAAGCGGTCAAGGACACCGTCGACAATACGATCGACAAGACGAAGGAAACCATGCATCGCTCGTCCGCCGACGGAGAACGAATGCGGCGCGATCTCACCGGAGATCAGATGACGACGAGCGAGAAGGTCACCTCCGTAGCGAACGAGACCAAAGAACGAGTGGCGGCGGGTATCGACCGCACCAAACAAGAGGTTCGGGACCGAACCTAGCCCGGTGAATCCGGGCCGTTCGTCCAGGTAGACCCAAAGAAGAAGCCCCGGAACGCCGGGGCTTCTTTGCTTCTGCCGATCTGCAAACCCTAGGGACCCTCGTGGTTCAACGTGTCAACTCTGGTAGCACGCGCTCCGGTCGCCCTCGTAGAAGTGGTTCTGGTTGCCCAGGACGACTTCGTAGAAGCCATACGGGATGCCATGGTGATTGCAGAGATGCGGTGTGAACCCATGATGCAGGTTTCCGCCGAGGTTCGTGATGGACTTGCGGGAAACGAGCAACTGGTACTGCGTTCCCGCGGCGAAGCAGCAGACGCTCGATCGCCACGTGTGTCCAGGCGCGATCGATATGTTGCTTTCTATGAAGTGTCCGGTAAACAGCGCGTTTTCGAGATAAATGACGACGTTGTCGGTGGTGTGGTTCGTCACCACGACGATGCCGTTATTGATGACGACGGCCCGAGCCGGAAGGCCGGATCCAAGGATGGCGAGTGACAGCGCGCAAAGATAGATTAGGCGTTTCACAGTGGGATCTCCTTACCGGCCGAACGTTCGCTCAATGCTGGAAGTTCCTTGGCCGCCCGGGTACGAAGGAAGCCCGGTCTCCCGGGCTTCTGTTGAGGATCAGGTCGGCGTATTCGGTGAGGGTGGGTCGATGATCGGGTTCTCCGGGAGACCGGGCTCGCCGGGCGACGGTTGCGGGGGTTGGATCGGTAGGCCGCCCGGATCGGGGCGCGGCATCTCCATGACGATTAGCGTTACATTCTCGTTCATGGGCGACTTGTACCCGGAAAATCACTCTCGTAGCGTGGACATATTGAATGGGTCGTCAAAGTCGCCAAAAAGGGAATATTTGAAGCGGACAGGCTTCATCGTGACTCGCCGTTTAGCGCCCCTCGCTGCGAAGGCTTCGAAGTCCCTGAACATGGCTAGGATTTCGGGATTCTCGCCGTCGGTGTCGTATGCGGCGAGTCGCGTCACTATGCCGCACCGGAGGACGGAGATGCTCGGTTGCGGCGTATCAGTCACGAGCCACGATTTTGGGACCTCGTCGAAGAAGGCATGCTTCTTCAGAATCGCATCGGCGTCTAACACCGAGCCGCGAATGCGGTAGTCGCCCGATCCGATGCGACCGTATTGGTCGAATGTCACGTCGGGTAGAATTGACCAGAAGAATATCCAGTATGACCCACAGTTGGACTGCCCGGAGCGCCCCGCACTTCCTACCGCTGCGCAGCCATCGCCGGTATAGCGCACTGCTTCAATATCGCCGTAGTCCATCTTCCCGGGCGCACAGGTTGCCAACGCTATCGACGGTATGAGCAGCGCGAGGAAAAATGCGAGGAGCGAGGCTAACCGAGCGATCTTTCTTAGCATGCGGTTCCTTTCGGGAGACGTCCTAGAAAAAGAACGAAGCCCCGTCGCACATTGTGCCCGGGGCCTCGTCCCTCGACTCTGGTCGCTTCGCTCCCGACGCTCGGGATGACAAGGGGGGAGCTGGAGTCCTTCGAGACGCTTCGCTCCTCGGGTTGACCCGTTGTGATGCGTTCGCTCCTCGGGATGACAGTTAGCCGGCCATTTGTTCTACGAGGCTGACGAGGGCGCGGACGGGGGTGCCGGTGGGGCCTTTGGCTTGCCAGGCGGATTCGTTGTCGAGGTAGGCGGTGCCGGCGATGTCGAG
>JBEPVY010000156.1:0-5359 GCA_041690835.1 Vulcanimicrobiota bacterium
TCGATCACGTAGCGTTCGCGCGCGGCGAACGAGCCGAAGATCGAGAACAGGTACGACGTCACCACCGCGACCAGGCCGAGCCCGCTCGCGCCGTCCATGATGGCGAGCGCGCGCGCGAGGATCGTGTGGGGTACGATGTCGCCGAAGCCGATCGTGAGCATGGTCGTGTACGCGAAGTAGATCGAGCCGAGCGGGCCGACCGGTTGCGGGCCGAGATGATCGTGGATCGAGAAGAAGATCAGGCCGTATCCGAGCCCGAGCAGGCCCGCCCACATCACCAGCAGCGCGATCATATCGAACGGTGCGAACGCGCCCAGGACGTCCTCGCGGCGCTGAGCCGTACGGTACAGGCTGCTGATGGTCGGCCAGAACCGCCAGAGCAGGCGGGTCAGGATCGTGCTCGGGCGGAAGCCGGCGAAGGGTGCGCGCGGCACCACCACCGTCTGAAAAACATCGCGCGAGGTGAGCAGGACCAGCAAGACCCCGGCGATAGCTGAGACAATCTCCAGCGGCATGAGCCCGAACTTCGTCACCGGCACCCTCCGTTCCGCGAGGTCTGCATCCGTCTCACGGTCGCGCGACGTTCTAGGGGCCATGGAATTGAAGCCGTGAGCGTCGCGCTCGTCGTCGTCGTCCTGATGTGCGTGGTCACCGGGCTCGCGCTGGTGGCCAAGCGGATCAACGTGCCGTTCCCGGTCGCCTTCGTGCTCGGGGGCGCGGCGCTCGCGTTCGTCCCGAACCTGCCGCCGGTCCATCTCAATCCGGACTGGATATTCTTGATGGTGCTGCCGCCGCTGCTCTTCTCGGGCGGCTGGTCGACGGACTATGTCGAGTTCAAACGGAACCGACGCTCGATCGGCCTGCTCGCGATCGGGCTGGTCGTCTTCTCGACCGTGATCGTCGCGGTCGTCGCGCATGCGTTGCTGCCGGCGCTCACCTGGCCGCTCGCGTTCGTGCTCGGCGCGGTGGTCGCGCCACCGGATGCGGTCGCGGCCGAAGCGATCCTGCAGAAGCTCGCGGTCCCGCGACGCATCGCCGCGATCCTCTCGGGCGAAAGCCTGGTCAACGATGCGACCGCGCTCGTGTTCTATCGGTTTGCGACGGCCGCGGTGGTCGGCGGCGCGTTCTCGATCGCGCAGGCCGGGCTTGCGTTCGTACTCGTCTCGATCGGCGGAATCGCGGTCGGGCTCGCGATCGCGTTCGGGTTCGAGCTCGTCATGAAGTTCCTCTCGCGTAAACATCTGGACGATCCGATCATCTCGAATGCGATCGGATTGATCGCCCCGTTCGCATCGTATCTTCCGGCCGAATCGATCCACGTCTCGGGGGTGCTCGCGGCGGTGACTGCGGGCATGTATCTGGGTCGGCGATCCGCGCACTTCTGGGATTCCGAGACGCGCTTGATCGGGAGCGCCGTCTGGGAAGTGATGATCTTCCTGCTCAACGGCTTCGTCTTCGTGATCATCGGCCTGCAGTTGCCGCAGATCATCCAAGGGCTCGGGCGCGCGCCGTGGCATTACATCACGGCGGCGGTGGTCGTCAGTATCGTGGTGGTCCTGATCCGCCCGCTCTGGATATTCCCGGCGACCTATCTGCCGCGCATGTTGAGCAAGAAGCTGCGCGATGCCGACCCCGCGCCGAGTTGGCGTGCGGTCGCGGTGATCTCGTGGGCGGGCATGCGGGGCATCGTGTCGCTCGCGGCGGCCCTGGCGATTCCCATGAGCTACGACCTCGGTGGACACCTGGTCGATCTCGGCGAGGCGCGCAACGAGATCCTGTTCGTCACGTTCTGCGTGATCTTCGTGACGCTCATCGTGCAAGGGTTCACGCTCGCCCCGATGATCCGCTATCTCGGCGTGGCCGAGAGCAGTTCGCGCGAGAAGGCCGAGACCGCGGTGCGCATCGACGCGCTCGAAGCCGGCATCGGCGAACTGCACGCGCAAGAGCGCAACTTCGATTCGGCGCTGGAGTGGGAGACGGTCGGACGCCTGCTGAGCGAATACGGTCAGCGGATCGAACATCTGCGCGGGCATCTGACCGCCGAAGACGGCGAAGAAGAGCCGGTCGAGAACACCATCGACCATCGCCTACAGAGAGCGGCGCTCGATGCCGAGCGCCGCAGGATCAAGGAACTGCGCGCCGCCGGAAAGATCCCGGACGACGTCTTCCGCAACATCCAGTACGACCTGGATCTCGCAGACGTCCGCCTTACGTAGCGGAGGGAGTTGGCATCTCGGTCGTGACATTCAGGCACTGCCGCGTCGTAGCGCTGGCCGAGATCAGCAACAAACGAGAGGTTGTGGAATTCAAGACCGCGATGGTTTGCCCGATGGCGACGATCTGGTTGGCCCCGGGTAAGCGGTCAGGTGAACAGTGGGGGGAACCTTGGTTCCCGACATATCCGACCTGTCCGCTTCGACTCTGGACGAACCAGATGCGGTCGCTGGCGTCTCTCGCTAACTGACCCGTCGCTGAGACATCTTCTAACGGTCGCTTCTGGCCAGGCAATGTGAGGCGACGAATGTCGCCGAAAGGTCCAATCCGGACCACGTAGCGTTCGCTACCTCCCATGACCCACGCTCCATCTGAACTGTCTACGGCGAGCCCGGCTGCCGAGTCTAAGAATGCATCGTTCCCGACGAGAAAGAGCGGATAGAGCGAGTACATGTGGAGAACCGGCGAAAATCGTGCGAGATACGAACCGTCGTCCGCAAAGCCTCGCATTTCGATCCACGCCGCACCGTCCTTCGAAGTGGTGACGAACTCTGGGTGCGGAAACGCGTTTGCGAAGAACATATCTTCCGGATGCGTTTGGGTGCTCGGCGCCGCAGCAGTCGGCCCTATAGCTGGCGCTCTGGTCTCCCACCCAAGTTGCGAACTGCTTGCCAGCGGGATTCCGAACCTTTGCATTCGCCCACGGGCGTACACCTGGACTTCAGGGGGCTGCGTAATCAGGCGAAACGAAAGGTCCCCGGCCGCGCTTAAGAAGCGCGGCTCAACTCCATTCCGGACACCTTCGAGCGAGGGCCGGCACTCCGCGGGGACCGATTCGAGCGTCTTCGGCACCAGCCGTTTGAGCAAGGGATCAACCGCAAGCAGCGGGCGTGCTTTCTGATATACATAGATAGTGCTACCACAAGCGACCAAGGCCGACGATTCGCCGGAATAAGGGAGTCTCGAAACTTCGGCCCTGCAAGGAAGGGCGGACACTATGGCGACTGCCAGCACCACCGTCCAGACTGGCCCGCTTGCGGATAGCTTTGGCATAGCGTTAGAACTCGGCCCAGAAGTAGGCAAAGTCGATCGGGGGGCCGCTGCCGTCGTCGATCAACTCGTCTGCCCCGCGTTTGGCCCCCGTTGCGGTATTCGCATCATTGACACAATTGTGAGACAGATCGGGGGCCGGATAGGTGTGGTCCGAGTCAAGAATGAATTTGTTGTCAGCATTGTCTTTGGTCCATTGATCTTTAGGCTGGTGCCCCGTCGCCTCCGCGGCTGCCCCGGTCTTGTCTGATCCGTACACGTCAACGATATCGTTGTGAATAACAGCGTGTTGCTCGTCGAAGTAACCTGGGCTGACCGCTTGGGATATGACCTTCCCTGTTGGATCGAGCGTGTCGACAAGATGCATATCGAAGGTGTACGTCGTTCCACCGATCACTGCGGTGGCGATACCTGGATCGCCACCCGTGCCCGGTGGCGCGAAGCGAATGGGCATTGCACGGGGCCCGACCGTTGGTAGTGTTCCATAGTAAAAATGCTCAAGCTCCATGAAGAAAATCTGCCCGGCATCCTGGCCGCTAAGAACGGCTGCTGCAAGTGTATCCATGTCGACGTAGAGCACGTTGCCTTTACCGCCCTTCGAAAAATCTACCTGGGCGACGGCCGCTGAGTTCGCATCGTGGGGTACCGTTGCGGGTATGGCACCGACGTGAACGGAGAAGGTGAGCCCCTTGTCTTGAAGTCGCGTTAAAAGCGCCTGAAGATGCTTGTCTTTGTCGATAATATCATTGACGGGCTTCGTCGCACCGATCGGATGCGCGCATGCGGATGGGAGACTTGCGAAGCACGACTTTATCGGGCGGCAATGAGGATCGAAACCATCGTCTCCCGGTCCGACATAGTCGCCGAGGCAATCGTAGGGGTCAAGCTGGCAACTGGTGGTTGTGGCCCAGTTCCCGGGATTGCAGTTCCAATCGTCGTTTGGAAACGATCGCGCGCAACCTCCTGGTTGCCAAACGAAGCCTGGACCATTGTTTCCTACATTTGCTCCCCCGGTGACCGCATCGCATCCCGAGTCGGTCTCCCCGGCCACGCATCCGCTCCATGCGCCGCTCCACAACCTGCGGGCGAGCCTTGAGAGATGGAGGTTTTCCCCCCAGCCTCAACTCGCGATTCCGTGAAAAGTGGGACGGGCACCGCCGGTACACATGCTGTGTTCCGCTGTGGACCCGCAGGGATAGGTCGGAGCGAGCCCGCGCCGCTACAGGCGGAAAAAGACAAAGCCATTGTGATCATGGCAAACGCGGCAAGGATACGACAAATGGGACGCTTCAAAACAGATTCCCCCGGTGAACCAGTTGCGCGGCGGCATCGCCGCTCTTGGGAATTCCATCGAGCATACGGCGTCACCTGTGACGCGAAACGAGCGAAGAAGAGCCGGTCGAGAACACCATCGACCATCGCCTACAGAGAGCGGCGCTCGATGCCGAGCGCCGCAGGATCAAGGAACTGCGCGCCGCCGGAAAGATCCCGGACGACGTCTTCCGCAACATCCAGTACGATCTGGATCTTGCGGACGTCCGTCTTACGTAGCGGAGGGTGCGGGCGTCGTCGCCGGTTTTGCCGGCAACGGGGTCGGCCCGACCTGGGCGGACGGGGTGATCTTGATGTAGTCGACCGAGACGGTCTTGTCCTTACGGACCAGGATGTCTTGGGTGCCCGCGGCATAGCCGGGCGAACGCGCGGTCACCGTCTGGGTCCCGGTCGGAATGCCGGTCAAGGTGAAGGCGCCCTGCGGATCGGCGTAGGCCGTGAAGAGCGAGCCGACCGAGACCAAGGCGCCGCCGACCGGCTGGTTCGTATATGCATCGATGACGCGACCGGTGATGGAACCGTAGTCCTGAACGCCGACCGGGCTCCCGCTACAGCCGCCGCCGTTCGCGCCCAAGCCGAGCAACAAGACCAGTCCGAGAATGCCGAAACGCAGTTTCATGATGTAAGAGTACCATCGGCGACGCGCGAACGCCTGTGACCGGGCGCCGGAAGGGTCACCCTTGTGGCCCTCGTGAGCGAGCGTCGTTCCCCAGGTAATTCGGCCCGTCCGCCGTATCCATCGACGGTCTATGACCCCCTATCT
>JBEPVY010000157.1:0-5344 GCA_041690835.1 Vulcanimicrobiota bacterium
TGACACGTAAGGAATGGTCGCTTTGCTCCCGACGCTCGGGATGACACGTAAGGAATGGTCGCTTTGCTCCCGACGCTCGGGATGACACGTAAGGAAGGTTCGCTTTGCTCCCGACGCTCGGGATGACACGTAAGGAAGGTTCGCTTCGCTCACTGAGCACGTAAGGAAGGGGTTTGCTGGATGCAATCGGTCATCGATCCTACGGAGATATCGTTTGATGCGTATACGATGTGCAGTTTCTTGCCGAATCTGGATTCGGCGCGAGCGGTTCCCTTAGTGCTCATCGGATACCGAACGCAACACGATCCGTGGTTCGTCTGGCTGGTGCCCAAGGAAGGGCTCTCCGCGCACGGCTTGACGGACGATCCGTACTACGCAAAAGTGCTCCACGATCCGCGCGAGTACTTCACGAAAAAGCTCAATAAATACGTCGAAGAGACCGGCTGCGTCAAACGCGGCATCGAGATGCTCATCGACTATCACCAGAACCACTTGGCGTTCACGCCGCTCACCGAACTGAGCGAGATGCCGTTCCGGCACCCGCTCGAAGTCGAACTCGTAGGCTCTTTCGGCTAGCGCCGGGCCTCGGTCGACGCAGCTGCGGCGGCGTTCGCGCGAATCGTCCTGAGATAGACGATCGTCACGGGCGTCGCCGTTTTGCTTTGGCGTAGGACGCCGGTGATCGTGAGCCGCGCTTCGAGCGAGAGCAAGAGCGCGTCGTCCTGGGCGTAGTAGGCGATCCCGTCCATCCGCATGGTCCCGTCGATCGCGACCTCGGGTCGGTCGGGCAACGGACCGCGCATGCCGCCGGACGCATCGAAGCGCACGCCGATCGCCGAGATCCCGCCGATCATCCCGATCGGGCCGCGGCGGAGCGAGCCGTGCAACGTCGCGCCGGTGATCGGTGAGGCCGTATCGAACGGCACGGCGCCGTGAAGCGCCCGCAGATCGCGCAGGGTCCCGGCGTCCAGGGCGATCGCGAACGGCTGGTTGAGGACGGTCAAGAAGTCCGG
Organism: Vulcanimicrobiota bacterium; assembly: GCA_041690835.1. Lineage (GTDB taxonomy): Bacteria > Vulcanimicrobiota > Vulcanimicrobiia > Vulcanimicrobiales > Vulcanimicrobiaceae > JALYSX01. Next base: position 1,014 of record JBEPVY010000157.1, read on the forward strand.
GTCGTCGTCGAACCGATCCTCGAACGAACCGCTCGCGAGCAGCTCTTGGACGAACGAGGCCCGGGCGTCGCTCTTGCCGGAGTCGTCGCTGCGGGTATAGTTGGCGTCGGCATTATAACGCGTCGTCTTGCCCGAGGGGGTGACGTGCAGGCGCTCGGTTCCAACATAGGTCACGCGCGCGGCGGTATGATCGCCGACGGTGAACGTGTCGGAGCCGGAGACGGCATACTGAAGGTCGGGGCGAGCGCCGGGCGAGGCCGCAAGTGCGGCGATGAGCGAGGCGGCGGCGACGGCCTGCGGGAGTCGGATTTTCGGGCTCCGTTTCGAGACTACAGTATGTCTATCTAAGGTTACCACCCGATGCAAGAGTCGTAACGACTATTTTCCGGTATTTGCGCGTCCGAGGGCGACGCAGTCTTGGTAGAAGATCAAGGTCAGCATCGCCACCGGCGCCTGGACCAGCGTGCTGACGAGCACGAAGCCCCAGAGGCTCCCGGAAACAAGCGAGATCAGAAGAACCGGGACGAAGACCACGCCGACCGCCCGCGCATAGCCGAGGCGGGTCGTGGTGATGCGAACGCTGGCGAGCAGACTCTCGAAGAGCAGCTGGGCCGGCTTCTGCTCGGGCGCGACGATGGCATGTGTCTCGGCGAAGGCCAGCAAGGTCGCGAGGATCAGGACGCCGACCTGAGAGATCGTCTGGGCGATCTCCGAAGGACCGACGCCGACCCGCAATCCGAAGGCCAAGATGCTCAGTGCTGCGTCGATGAATACGACGATCCAGATACGCTCGAGGATCTTCCCCCAGACGCTGCGACCCGAAGCGCCCCCGCCCGCGTCATCTGCCGCCCCAAAGCCGAACACGATCGCGGAGAGCGGCGCAAGGGCGAAGACCTCGCCGACGATCAGTGCGACATTTTGATCTATGCGATGCGTCAGGAGCAAGGTGGTTTGGACGGCCAGCGCTACGGCCGTGCAGGCGAGGTAGAGCCAGGAGCGCCGCACGAACAGGTCGCGAGCGCGCGCGAAAAGCGTCGCCAGGTCGGCCGGATACTTCACGGAGTTCAGCGATCGGCCGTGATGCGGTTGAGATAGAAGCGCAGGTCGACGGTACCGTCGCAGACGACGACCGCATCGACGTCGCGCACGATCCGCCCGTCGACGGTCAGCGAATAGTCGCCGCTCTCAAGACCCGCGAGCGTGCGCCGGATGCTGCGATCGAACTTGTCGCGCGGGGCCAGCGGGCCGATCGCTTCGCGAACGGCGAGCGCCAAGAGCGATCGGACGCGCAAGGGCGTCGCAAGCGCAAACGCCATATCGCCGACGGCGACGGCGTGGAGATCGAGCGGAACGCGGACGCGGATCACCCCTACAAGTTTTGGCAAACTTCGAGGACCCGCCTGCCACCGGGGAGTAGGGTACGCCGATGCCCATTTTGGGGACGCATGCCCTGACGCCGGCCGAGCGCGCCGCCCTCGTCGAATCGATCTTCGCCGCCTTCCGCGAGCGCGGAGAAGCTTCGGACGACGCTGCCGAAGGCGCCGAGACGTCGCTCGAACTTCTCCGCGCGGGCGACCTGGCTGCGGTCGACGCACTGCTCGCCTACGCCGCCCAATCTCCCGGCCTGCTTCACGAAGTCGAGAAGCGCCACCATCTGGAGCACGCATGAATGACGAACCGCGCCGCCGCAGGCGCCTGGACGAACCGGACGGCGGAAAAGGCGGCGGCCTCCCGCTGATCCCGCTGGTCATCGTCGTCATTCTCGCCGGCCTCCTGATCGGCGCCGTCCTGGCCAAGTTCCTGGGCGGCGGCAAGACCGCCGGCCCGCAAGCCACCCCGCTCCCGAACGTCACCGTCAGCGCACTCCCGACCGAGACGCCGATCCCGATCCCATCGGTCAGCGCCCTGCCCTCCGCAAAAATATCGCCAAGCACAAAGCCGTCGCCGACCAGCAAGCCGTCTGTCGCGCCCTCCGTCTCGCCGAGCGCGTCCGCACAACCGAGTTCGGCGCCGACCGAAAAGCCGACGCCGAAGGCCACCGAAAAGCCGACGCTCGCCCCGGCCGTGGTAAAGCCCGTCGTGAAACCCGTCGTGCCGAAGCCGGCGACGCCAAAGCCCGCCACCCCGAGACCCGCGACGCCGAAGCCTACCGCCACCCCCGTTCCGCCGCCTCCGACCGCCGGCCAGCGCGCCGCCGATGTCGTACGCCTCTACTTAGACGCGCTCGCCCGCGGCGACACGAACGAGGCGCGGTCCTATCTCGCCAGCGGCAGCGCAAGCGAGACGTTCATGAATCGCAGCGCCCACCTCAACTTCGTGCGCCCGACCCAGAACAACAACGGCACCTGGCTGGTCAACGCCGACGTCACCACCGACGGCGGCGAGTACTTCTTCACGTTCACCGTAACCGTCAACCCCGGCGGCGCCGTCATCACCGAACACACCGCGATCAAGCCCCAATAGCCGAAGAAGAACGTCCAAGAAGAGACGTCAAAGAAAAGGATGCAGTCGACGACTGCATCCCACGCGGAGAGCGAACCCGAGTCCGTCCAACCATGGAAATTACAACCAGATGTGCTAATGCACACGGATTATTAGTAAAGAGCCAAGCTTTCTCGCTAGTTCGCAGGCTCCAGCGTTTCGGAAAAGCCCTATGCCTTTAAACTCGTAGCGGCGCATTGCTTGCACGATCTTCTCGTGGTCGTCAGCCCCCGTCGAGTTCCAATCGCCCTTTTCAGCCTATCCGCCGAGCCACACTAATCGCGCGAACCCTCCCAAGGCCGCAATCAAGACGGGCCTGACGGATCGTATTCCGCTAGGGCCGACGGGCTCTGCTGCGTCGACTGCGTGCGAACACACTATCCGGAATGGCGTCGGTATATCGCCCCGATGGAATCTCTAAGTGAACGGGCGTCGGTGTAATCATGGCTCCCTATAAAACGCTATGCGCCGACTCCCCTCACATCCCGGCCAGGGCACTGGCTAAGAAGCGATTCGATCCTAGGGTGGAGGCACGACATGTCTGACCAAACCAAGCGCAAAGTGATACAACGCGTTGTGGAATGGTTCTTGCTCCCGCAGAAGCCCGTTGCAACTTCACACTTGACATCCCGTTCTTCGCGTCGACAATTAGCTAAGCGGCGATGCGCCACGAATTGGGGCGACCTAGGGAACCTCTGAGATATTGCGCTAGGTCGTCGCTGAAAAAAAAGGGGCCTGGACGGCTTCGCCCGGGCCCCCAATGGCGTCTAGGGTCGACTCAGAGGAAGTGGATGTAGTACTGCTCGGTGTTGCCGTGTTCGCGTACCGCGGCCGATGCAGGCACCGGACCGCCGCTCGACTTACGAACATCGTAGGTGTCGGAGAGGTTCGGCCCGCCGCAGTCCGAGCGATACTTCACTTCGGCGCGGATCTTCATCTCGTAGATGCCCGTGCCGCCGTTTTGGAAGTTCCGCTCCGCGCTCTGGCCGCCTTTCAGACAAAATGCGGTCACGATCCGCCACGGAACGTTGCTCGACGCATAGATCGTGATCCAGGCGCTGCGCGACGTGTGGTTGGTGATATTGAACTGGCCGATCTCTGCGTCGGCGCGGGGGGTCAGCGCGAGCGTCAAGACGAGCGCTGCGACAAAACAAGCGATAAGACGTTTCATATCCGACATCTCCTAGCGGTACGCGATGAAGTAGCGGCCGTGGTGGTCGTAGATATCGGCGATGACGAAGCCCTGGACGCTATCGAGATCCTTGCGAACGGCGTTGGTGTCGGAGATGGTGGCGCTGCGGCAATCGCCTCTCTTGACCTCGGCGCGGACCTTCAACTCGTTGTCGCGGTAAGGAAGACCGGTAAAGGTCATGGTCTGACGCCCCGTAAGGCACTCTGCCTTCACGATTGTCCACGTCGACATAAGGTCCGCCGAATAGATCGTGATCCAGACATCGAAGGCGAGCGGGTTTTCGATCTTGACGCCGCTGGCAGAGGCGTCGGCCGAGCGGAACGAGCCGAGGGCGAGTGTCGCGGCAAGCGCGAGCAAAAGGACGGATCTACGAAGCATATGTCTCTCCGGGAGTAGCAGTGTGGTCGGGCAACGTTTGGATACATGCTCCGCGTTCCATTCAAACAGAAATCTATGGTCGGGCTTGCAGGATTCGAACCTGCGATCTGATTCAAGAAGCTAGCGCAGATGCAAATGCGAGGAAATCACACCGGTTGACGGGTGGGATAGGTCCTGAATCGGGCGCCAGGGATAACTGTGGATTTCCGCCCAAGAGGGCAGTAAGCCCCATGCGCAAGAGCAAGTTCACCGAGGCGCAGATCGTCAGCGTGGTCCGCGA
>JBEPVY010000158.1:0-5326 GCA_041690835.1 Vulcanimicrobiota bacterium
ACGATGGACGAAGGCGCCGCACAGGCCGTCAAGATCGCGGCGGGAGCATAAACACGTGAGCATCTATCTCGACAAGAACAGCAAGGTCATCGTCCAAGGCATCACCGGTACGGAAGGCTCGTACCACACCCAGCGCATGCTCGACTACGGCACCAAGGTCGTCGGCGGCGTGACCCCCGGCAAGGGCGGACAGAAGAGCGCCCACGGCCTGCCCGTCTTCAACACGGTCGCCGAAGCGGTGGCCGCGACCGGCGCGACCCATACGTGCATCTTCGTGCCCCCGCCGTTCGCCGCCGACGCGCTCTTCGAAGCCCACGCCGCCGGCATCGCCCTCGCGGTCTGCATCAGCGAGGGACTCCCGGTCCACGACGTGCTCCGCGTGGTCGCGGCCACGCCCGGCATGCAGATCATCGGCCCGAACTGTCCCGGCCTGATCTCGCCCGGCAAGGCCAGCATCGGCATCATGCCGGGCCATATCTTCAAAGAAGGCGACGTCGGCCTGATCTCGCGGTCGGGCACCCTGACCTACGAAGTCGTCGACCTTCTGACCCGGGCCGGCTTCGGCCAGTCGACTTGCGTCGGTATCGGTGGCGACCCGATCATCGGGACCGTCTTCGTCGATTGCCTGCGCGACTTCGCGAACGATCCCCAGACCAAGGCGATCGTGGTCTGCGGCGAGATCGGCGGATCGGATGAAGAAGATGCGGCGGCCTTCATCGCCGAGCATCTGCCCGGTACTCCGATCGTGGCCTTCATCGGCGGCCGCAACGCCCCCCCGGGCAAGTCGCTCGGGCACGCGGGCGCCATCATCTCGGGCAACTTCGGCACGCCGGAGTCCAAGATCAAGGCGTTCCAAGCCGCCAACGTTCCGGTCGCGGATCGCCCCTCGCAGATCCCGAGCCTGCTGGCCGCGGCGATCAAAGCCAAGGGATAGCGGCAGAGACGCGTCACAAAAAGCGGCGAGCGCCCGTCACACGGATATGAAATCTGCGTACGTTCGGGCGTTCGTCGCTCTTCTGATCTCGATCCCCGTTATCGCGCCGTCGGTCGCGCTTGCGGGAACGACCGGCGCCGTTCGCGGGACCGTCCGCAACACCCACGATGCGCCCGTCGCAGGCGCCAGGGTGACCGCCTCTTCACCGAGCGAGACCGAACAGACGTTTGCCGACGCGCACGGCTCCTATGCGTTCGTCTCGCTCAGGCCGGATACGTATACGATCTCGGTCGAGAAGGACGGCTACGATCCGTTAAGCCGCCCAGGTATCGTTCTCTTTCAGGACGGTACACTCGACGCCGATTTCTGGATGTGGCCTACGATGAATTTCACGCCGAGCTTGTATCGCGCCATCGCCGATCTGCGCCAAGGCGGAACGGCTTCAGTCTGGCAGGCGAACGACGGCGTGCAACGCGTGGTACGCACGATCGGCGGCGGCGGTAATCTCGATTCCGCGTATGCCGCGATCGCGTCGATGCCGGGGGTGGATTTTCCGATCGGCTCGCAGGGCGGTACGCAAGGCTTCTTCGTCCGCGGCGACACGCTCGCACAGACCGGCTACGAGTACGACGGCGTTCCGACGGCGCGGGCGTTCGACGGATACGCCGGTACGACGCTCTCGACCATCGGACAGGCGAACGTGCAGCTCACGACGGCCGGTTCGCCGCTCGGTGCGCCTGCATCGGCGGTCGGCGGCTACATCAGCCAGGTCATCAAGAGCGGGACCTATCCGGGTTTCGCGACGATCGCGAGCGCAGCGGGCACGCCGGGTTTCTATCACGATTTCCGCTTCGAGGCGGGCGGCGCTTCGCCGAACCGGATGTTCTCGTGGTACGCCGGATTCGACGGGTACGATCGCACGTATCAGCGTTACGATCACCGCGACGCCGGCGGTCTCTCGTCGGACGGCGATAACCCGTTCGGCTTCTTCGGCACGCCGGGCAACCTCGCGGCGTTCTATATCGCGGGCAATTCGAACGGACCGTTCGCGGCTTGCCCGAACCAAGATGCGTCGCAGGCGTTGGCGACCGGCTTTCGCGTCACGCCGGCGGGTCCACCGGTCTGCGTCGCATACGGCGTGCAGAGCGCCGGTCTGCAGGTCGGTCAGACCGGGCGGGACGCCGTTCTTAATCTCCATTTCGGCATTCCCCATCGCTCCGGCGGCGGTCGCGACGATATCGGTTTGCTCTATTCCGCCGGATCCCAACACGATACGTATGCGGACAGCATCGACGATCTCGGCGGCCTCGCGACGTTCGGACGTTACTACAACTTTCTCGGGCCGGCCCTGTTGAACTATACGGCGTCCGGAAACCTCGCGACGACGGCCTGCTTTCTGGCGACCAATGCGGGCCACTCGTGCGCGAGCGGCGGGCCTTCGCCGTTCGCATACCTGGACGGCTACGTCTTTGCGCCGGGAACCGCTTTCGGCAGCGATCCGCGCGCCGCCAAAGTCGTGCCGTATCTCTTTCCCGACTCGCCGGCGAACCGCGCGATGTTCTCGGGGATCCCGCTCGACGCACGCTCGGGGACCTGGAACGACTACGCGATCGTCAAGGCGCAATACCAGAAGAACTTCGGGGCGCGCGCGTATGCGCGCATCTCCGCCTATTCGTTCTACTCGGACTGGTTCAACAGCAATCCGGAGATGGCGTCCCTGCAGTACGGGACCGGCTTCGCCGGCTGGAACGCGAGCTTCGACTATCCGTCGCCCGCCTACGAGCTCTCGGCGCACGCGCGTGGGCTGCATGCGGAGTACGCGAACCAACTCGACGATCGCAACCTGCTTCGAGCCGACGCGGAGTTCGGCGTCACGACGAACCGGCGTTACAATGACTCGACCTGGCAGGCCGACGGGAGCGGGGCGACCGTCACCAATCTTGTCGACGCGAACGGAGCGTGCCGTTCGTTCGTAACCGCGGCGGTGATCTCGTGCTTTTCGTCGTCCTCGCGCGGCACCTATGCCGATCCGGTCCGGACGGCGTACTGCGCGGCGCATTTCTGTCTGCCCGCCGCGCCGGGCGCGACCTGGATGGTCACGCAGCCCGCGGGGTCCGGGCCGATCAATGGCGTGACTGCGAAGCGGACGTCGTTCTCGATCTCCGACGATCTGCGCGCCAGCGACGCGCTCGATCTCTCGTTCGGCGTGCGATTCGATCGCCTCGGGTTCGATCTGGTCGATTCGAATACGCCGATGATGAACTTCTGGTTTGCGGCCGCCCGTTCGATCTACTGTTACGACCCGGTGACGTTCGCTCCGATCACCGGTTCCTCGTCGCCGGCGGTGGTCACGCCCTATGCGACGACGCCGAACGGACCGTGCCCGAACGGGCCGTCCGGCCTTCCGGGATTGCATCCCGACGGACTGGGAACGCACCTGCTCTTCGCCGCATCCGGCGCGAGTGCGCTCTCGCACGACGCGATCTCGCCGCGCTTCGCATCGACCTATCGGCTCGACCCCGATACCCTCGTGCGTTTTTCGGCCGGGCGCTACGTGCAGGCGCCCGCTTCGGCGTTCGAACAGTATCTCGACGTCAACGGCGCTCGCACCGCACAGAACGATTTCGCGCAATTCTTCGCGCTTGGGTTCACCTCGCCGGTACACGACAATCCGCTGCAGACCTCGACCGACGTCGATGCGTCGCTCGAGAAGCGCATGCGCGGCACCGACATCGCCTACTCCGCAACGCCGTTCTACCGGCTCTCGCAGCACGTCCCGATCACCGTTCCTTACGAGGGCGGATCGATCTCGGGCGTGAGCGCCGGTACCGAGCGCGTCACCGGGGTCGAACTCCGGATCACCAAGGGAAATCCGTGGCGCGACGGGTGGTCGGGCGCGCTCTCGTTCACGCATACCGACGCGCGGATCCGCTACGAAGGGTACGCGAACGGGCGCAACGCGATCGACACTCTCAACGGCTACATCGCGGCCTTCGACGCGCTCACCCGGGCCGGCGGCGGATCGCCCTGCTACGGCCCGAGCGCCTTATCCGGGACCTACGGCCACGGCGCGACCGACTGCTCGCACGCAAGCGACGTCGCCAACCCGTATTACGGGATGGCGCCTCAACCCGCGATGGACCGCACCGCGTTCTATCCGATGTACGCGTCCGTTCCGCCGAGCGATGCGCCGGCGACCTCGTCGACCGCGATCTCGCCGAACGTGCTGGCGGGTTGGGTGCAATGGAAGCACGACCGCCTCTCGATCGCGCCCAACCTGACCCTCGCCGAAGGCGTCTCCTACGGTTCGCCGACCGATCTCTACGGGCTCGATCCGCGGGTCTGCTCACAGAACCAGGCCCAGATCGGCGTTGTCGGAGCGGGTTCCCCATATGCCAAGGACGCGGCCCCATATTCATGCACCTCATCGCTTGCCACCACGAGCGGCTTCCTGGCGATCCCGGATCCGTATCTCGGGCGCTTCCAGCAAGAGGGCGAGTACCGGAATCCTTGGCAGTTGAATCTGGGCGCCCAGATTCGCTATCGGTTGGGTGAGCGGGCCGAGGCTTCGCTCGACGTGGCCAATCTGTTCAACCGGTGCTTCGGGGGCAGCCGGACCGCCTGGCAACGGGCCTTCCCGCCCGGCGGCTTCACCTGTAGCTACACGAGCAACTCCGGCCTCTGGACCGGGTCGACCCCCGGGGCCGGCTACTTCTATGGAAGTTCGCCTACCGACCCGGCAAACGGGACGCTCGCGATCCCCAAGGGGATCACCCTTCCCTACACCCCGACGCCCGGAGCGCTCCCGCTCCAGCTGACCTTTCAGCTGCGAGTCAAGCTCTAACGGCCCGGCAAAGGCTCGGTCGCTAGGCCATTGTACCCATTACCCTAGGGGGGGAAGGCCGCTGTTTAGCGGCCTTTTTGTTGGCGCGCCGGTTCCTGGGAAGAGGATGAGAGGGTTGCCGGGAGAACGAGAGATGTATGTCACAGTTCGGACTGCAGATGGCGAAGTGCCATCGGCAGTTCCTTTGTGCCATATATCACTCAACTGATTGAGGGCTAGAATTTGACTACTCTACGTACCCTCCGTCGTACGGCCGTAGCGGCATTGCTACTGGTTGCATTCCTGATCCAGGGAACATGGGCACTGGCAGGAACGACCGGCAGCATCCGCGGTTCGGTAAATGATGGCACTGGAGCGCCCGTCGCGGGCGCGAAGATCACGGCTTCATCGCCGTCCCAGACCATCTCCACTACGTCGGACTCACGGGGTAACTTCGGCTTCCTTTCGCTCGCACCGGATTCATATACGGTGTCGGTCGAAAAAGACGGATACAACCCCATCTCGGTCGCCGGCGTCACGGTGTTTGCGGATAACTCGCAGACGCTCGC
>JBEPVY010000159.1:0-5310 GCA_041690835.1 Vulcanimicrobiota bacterium
TCATGGGCGCGACGTCGCTCTTCTACGAGATCGAGGTCGTCAACGGCTACCGCCTCGAGAGCGACGCGCTCTCGCTCGCGGTCTCGTCTCCGGGCGGCCCGGTCGCGACGTTCTCCGGGACCGCGTTCGAGCGCATGTTCCAGCCCTTCGCGCCGGCCGCGAACCCGCTCGCGCTCTCCCCGGGTACTGCCGCGTTCATCTTCGTCCGGGTGCCGTTCGCAAGCGCCGCCGCCGTCCCCGCGAGCATCACCAACACGCTGTCGATCCGCGTCCCGAAGATCGGGCCGAAGGCGTTCGCGGTCGCGCAACGCGCGCTCGTGGTCGATCGTAGTCAGCCGGTCGTGATCGGGCCGCCGTTCCACGGTGGCGGCTGGTTCGCGGGTTCGGGACCGTCGAACGACTCCGGTCATCGCCGTACCTTCCAGTTCCTCGACGGCGAGCCGTATTTCGCGCAACGCTTCGCCATCGATTGGGTGCAGGCCAAGCACGTCGGCAACCGCTGGATGTTCCACCACGGCGATCCGAGCAAGAATGCCAGCTGGTACTGCTACGGCACCCCGCTGCTGGCCGTCGCCGACGGCGTCGTGGTCGGCGAGCGGCACGACCTCCCCGACAACGTACCGTTCCAGAAGCCGCTCGTGGCGATCACCAAGGACACCATCGGCGGGAACTTCGTGGTGCTCGACATCGGGCATGGCCGGTTCGCCTTCTACGCGCACCTGCAGCCCAACAGCGCACGCGTGAAGACCGGCGACCACGTGCGCGCGGGTCAGGTCATCGGCCTGCTCGGCAACAGCGGCAACTCGTCCGGCCCGCACTTGCATTTCCACATCGTCGAAACCCCGTCGTTCCTCTTCTCCGACGGCGTACCGTACGCGTTCCGCTCGTTCACCGGCGCGCAATCGACCTGGAACGACGACCCTCTACAAGGAGCCCGCGTCGACGCGCCCTTCAAGACCTACACGAACACCATGCCCAGCGACGGCGCCATCATCAACGTCCCAACCGAGTAGGGCCAGTCCTAGCGCTCTTGCCCGACCGCGCGCGCGAGCGCCGCGACTGCCAACATGTTCAAGCTCACGCCCTCATGCTCGGCGCGGCGAACGAGGTCGCGATGCAGCGTCGCGGGCACGCGCACGACGAATCTGCCGCTAAACTCCCGATCGACCGGCTCCGGAATCGGGATGTGATCTTCGATGGCCCCCCAAAGCCACAGGCTCATGGCCTCGTCTAGCATGCGCAAAGCGTCCGGAAGATCGTCGCCTTGCGTCATGCAACCCGGCAATTCCACGATCCGCGCGAAGTACGCGCCGTCCTCATCAGGAACGAGTTCCTTTGCATAGGGCATCTTCATGTAGCGATCGATCTCGGCTTGGACCGATGCGCTCGGTCGGGCAGGTAGAGTGGCCTTTGCGCGCCTAGCCATTGCTAAGCACCTCGCGCACGACGTCCAATACCTGTTCGACGTAGCAGCGGCGGACGGGCTTCGAAATTGGGATGATCACGTGGTGCCTTCCTAGCCTGAATCTCACGTGCGATCCCGTGGAGTGCCGCTCGCTGAATCCGACGGCCATCAGCCGGCGAAGCCGCTTCGCTTCGATCATCGCCCGAACCAGGTTATAGTACCATATGCGATACTATTTGTCGAGGCCGATCCCACCTGTCGAGCATAGCCGAACGAGATGTCGGCCTCGTGTCCGGCATGTTGCCGGACTTATTTCAACGCTGCCGCAAAACCCCCGAAGAATATCGCGCCGCCACTCGGGGCGAGCGGATCTGCACCATCGGCGTGCCCCGGATGGTTGAAGTTCCAGCCATCGCGCTCCGGGTGCGGCATGATCGCGAGGACGTTGCCCGGCTTGTTCACCAAAGCTGCGCAGTCGAGCGCCGCGCCGTTGGGTGCGCCGCCTTCGTAGGTGAACGCGACGTGCGCGCCGCCGGTGATTTCGCGTAGATGCTCGTCGCTTGCGGCCAAGCGGCCTTCACCGTGCGAGGCCCAAGCGGGGATGAGCACGTTCTTCTCCAGCAATGCCGTGAACGGGCTGCGCGTCGGATCGACGGCGAGGCGCACGTGGACGTGCTTGCTCACGAAATGGCGCTGCGCGTTGCGCGTGAAGGCGGCGGTCGGGCGGCGAACCTCGCCCGTGCCCGGTACGAGCCCGGCTTCGAGCAAGATCTGCGCGCCGTTGCAGATGCCGAGCACGAGTTTTCCGCGCTGCGCGCCGTCGATCACGTGATCCAACATGCGGTCGTGGGCGGGGATGGCGCCGGCCCGAATGCGGTCTTCGTAGGCGAACCCGCCGGGCAGCACATAGGCGTCGTACTCCGGCAGCGACTCGCCACGGCTCCAATGCACGAGTTCGGCATCGACCCCGACGGCGTGGAGCATCCGCAGCGTCTCGTCCTCGCTATTGGTGCCCGGGAAGACGAGCACAGCCGCCCTACCGCTCATCTGGCCCCTCCCTTGTCATCCCCAGCGTAGCGAAGCGAAGTCGAGGGACCGCCGACAACCATAGCGACGTCGTCGATCACGCCGACGCACGCCACGATCGGCGAAGGCGGGATCGCGTTGCCGCTCGCGTCGGCGTTGTAAAGGCTGACGTTGCCGCTGACGAACGGGAGGCCGAGCTCGGTGGCGGCGGCGGCCAAGCCGTCGATCGCGGCGACCAGTTGGCCGAGATGCTCCGGGTTGTTCGGGTTGCCGAAGTTGAGACAATCGGTGAGCGCGATCGGGCGCGCGCCGACGCTGCGAACTTTGCGGACCGCCTCGCGAACCGCGAACTCGCCGGCCGCGTATGCGTCGGTGATGGTGGGATCGCCCGCGACCGCCAGTGCCACCCCGAGGCGCGAGCCCGGGATCGGCGCAAGCACGCCCGCTTCGGCGACGTTACGCGCGAGCACGGTGCACCCACGCACGCTGGTATCGTAGCGCTCCCAGTGCGGCGAGTCGTCCCTCGACTCTGGTCGCTTCGCTCCCGACGCTCGGGATGACAAGTTCTCACCCCCGCCAGCGGCGCTATCGCCTCCCTTGTCATCCCGAGCATAGGGAAGCGTACCTTTCGTGTCATCCCGAGCGTAGCGAAGCGTACCTTTCGTGTCATCCCGAGCGTAGCGAAGCGTACCTTTCGTGTCATCCCGAGCGTAGCGAAGCGTAGTCGAGGGACGGTCGTAGGGCAGCTCGTCGCGGATCGTCCCGGTCAAGAAATCGATGTCGACGTCCATCACGATGTCGCGGCCATGCCGCAACACGTAGCGTTTGTCGTTGCTCACGCAGCCGATCACCACCGCGCAAGCGTGGCGGGCGATCTCGGGGAGCGTGAACTCCTCGTTATAGATGCGCAATACATCGGCGGTCACATGCGGCGGCAACACCCAGATCAAACGTTCCTGCGTCTCGCCGACCGCGATCACTTCGGGCGGCATGCCTTCGACCGCGACGTTCACGTCGTCCAGATCGATGATCGCGCCATACCCGCCGGCCGAACATATCTCCGCCGAGCAGCCCATGATCCCGCCCGCACCCAGATCCTTGAACCCGGCCGTGACGTTGTTCTCGCGCAAGTAGGCGAACACGCGATAGCTCGCGCGCATGAGCACGTTCTTGAGGAACGGATCCGGCACTTGAACGGCGCCCTTGTTCGCTTCGGCATCGTCCGCATCGAGCGCGACCGACGAGAACGACGCACCGCCGAACCCGCTCGGATCGGTCGCTTTGCCGACCAACACCAAATCCCAGCCGGCTGACCCGCGGGGTGCGTACGAGTTGATGATCTCCGACTCTTTGACGATCCCCATCGCGATCACGTTCACCAGACAGTTGTCGTCAAACCCGGGCAAGGCGTACGCGTCGCCCGCGATGTTCGGCACGCCGATCGCGTTGCCGTACGCGGCCACGCCTTCCACGATCCCCTCGGCGATCGAGGACTGGAGCGAACGCGGATCGCTCGTATCGCCGAAGCGCAATGCATCCGCCAAGCCGATCACCTCGGCGCCCATGCAGAGCACGTCGCGGACGATCCCGCCGACCCCGGTGGCGGCGCCTTCGAACGGAACGACCTGCGAGGGATGGTTGTGCGATTCGTGGGCGATCACGATGCCGTAGCGTTCGCCGTCGTGCGTGCCGAGATGCACGATGCCGGCATCCTGCCCGACCCCGACCACCACGTTCTCGCCGGTCACCGGCAGACGTTTGAGAAAGTGGCGGCTCGATTTGTACGAGCAATGCTCGCTCCACTGCGCATCGAATGCGTGCAGTTCGACGGTGCTCGGTTCGCGGCCGAGAGCCGTCCGGATCCGTTCGATCTCGTCGGGGCGAAGGTTGACCGCGGGCACGACGTCCTTAGGCGAGGGCCGCGCCCGGCGGCATCTGCTGCATGGTCTGCAAGCCCGCATCCGCGGCGAGCACCGCCGAGCGGATATTCGCCTGTACGAGCAACGTGCGCCCGAACAACACGGTATCTTCCGAACCGAGCACCTTGGCGGCGCGGAGCGCGAGCGTGGCCGGATCCGTGCCGGCGTGCACGACCGGTGCGGGCGTCGCGAACTCCAGCGTCTGATGCAGCAACTCGTCCGTCCCGACCGCGACGAAGACCAGGCGTGCGAACGTCGCTTCGAGTTGCGCGACCAGCTGCAGCACGTAGCCCGGCGTGCGCGCCGCGCTCGCGACATGGCGGACGGTCGGCAGGCCGAACGAGCCGAGTTGGCTGACGACGGCGTTCGCGTTCTCCACGTTCTCCGGTCCGTCGGCGATCACGGCGACCATGCCGGGACGCATCACCGGGAACGAGCCGACCAGGTCGGCGACCTGTTCGTAGGCGGCTTTCACGCGCGCGAGGCCCGCCGGATCGACCGTCTCGAGATTACGATAGATCTGCTTGTCGAGCATCAGTTCTTCGCGACCTTGCGGCCAGATACGCCACGAGTCGTTGTCGATCACGTCCGCGATCACCAACTGACCGCTGTTCTCGCCGCCGGCCAAGCGGCCGAACTCGATCTTGAGATCGACCAGCAGCACGTCGCGCTTGCGCCAGGCATGCGCCAGGATCTCGAAGGTGAGGCGCGCGAGTTCGCTCATCGCGGCGACTTCTTGCGGCGAGGCGATGTTCTGCCCGATGATCCCGTCGGGCGAGATCTGCGGATCGTGGTTGGCATCGTCCTTGACGAAGAACTCGACCACGCGCGGCACGAGCAGCGAGCCCTTCTGGGCGCCCGGATTGCGTTTGGCGAACGAGCCGGCCGCGACGCCGCGCACGACCACTTCGAGCGGGATCATGTTGGCGCGGCGGACGCGCATCTCGTTGTCGTCGTCGT
>JBEPVY010000160.1:0-5290 GCA_041690835.1 Vulcanimicrobiota bacterium
ACGTCACCACGCCGCGCGGCGTCGTGAAGTACAAGATCGACTCGATCAAATCGTCGTCGGCCCCCGCGAAGAGGACCGCGAAGAAAGCCTCCTAGTGCTCGCGCGATGAACGAAGATCTCGGAAAGACCGAAGCAGCACTGATCGAGGCCAGACGAACGCATCTGGCCTCTCTTCGTTCGCGGGGCAACGATCCGTTCGCCCAGACCCGCTACCCGGTCGACGCGACCTGCGCCGAACTCGCCGCCAAGTACGAGATACTCGGACCCGAAGAGAAGGCCCAGGCCGAGACCTGGCATGTCGCCGGTCGCGTGATGACCAAGCGCGGCATGGGCAAGACCGTCTTCGCCGACGTGCGCGACCGCACCGGACGGCTGCAGGTCTACGCCCGCAAGGACGAACTCGGTGACGAACGCTTTCTCCACTGGAGCAACATCGAACGCGGCGATCTGATCGGCGTGGCCGGCTACGTCTTCCGTTCCAAGATGGGCGAACTCACCTTGCACGTGACCGAGGTCACCGTGCTCGCCAAGTCGCTCGCGCCGCTGCCCGACAAGTGGAGCGGACTGCAAGACGTCGAGAAGCGCTATCGCCAACGCTACGTCGACCTGATCGTCAACGACGACGTGCGCGACACGTTCATCGCGCGCAGCACGATCGTCGCCGAGATGCGCCGCTTCATCGATTCGCACGGCTTCCTCGAAGTCGAGACCCCGACGCTCTTGCACGTGGCCGGCGGCGCGGCCGCGCGTCCGTTCAAGTCGCACGTCAATGCGCTCGATCAAGTGATGCAGCTGCGCATCGCGACCGAGCTGAACCTCAAGCGCTTGATCGTGGGCGGGCTCGAGCGCGTCTACGAGATCGGCCGGATCTTCCGCAACGAAGGCATCGACACGACCCACAACCCCGAGTTCACCATGCTCGAACTCTACGCGGCGTATTGGAACGTGCACGACATGCTCGATTTCAACGAAGCGTTGATCGCGCATCTGGTCTCGAAGATCACCGGCGGCAAGGACGAGCTTCCGCACGGCGAGACCGGCGCGATCTCGTTCAAGCGACCGTTCAAGCGGATCGCCTATCTCGACGGCATCGCCGAGCACGGCGGATATACCCGCGAGCAGCTGCTCGATCCGGCCGGCGCGGCTGCGATCCTCGAGAAGCTCGGTCTGCCCAAGTCGCCGACGCACGGACACGCGCTCGACAAGATCTTCGAACACGTCCTCGAGCCGCACCTGAACGATCCGACCTTCGTCACGGACTATCCGGTCATCATCTCGCCGCTCGCCAAGCGCAAAGAGGGCGACCCGGATCTGGTCGACCGCTACGAGTTGTTCGCCGCGCAGATGGAACTGAGCAACGCGTTCACCGAACTGAACGACCCGGACGACCAGCGCGGCCGCTTCGAAGCCCAGATCGCCGAACGCGCCAAGGGCGACGACGAGATCCCCGAGGCGGATTGGGACTACGTGCGCGCGCTCGAGTACGGGATGCCGCCGACCGCCGGTATCGGCATCGGCGTCGATCGCCTGGTGATGCTGCTGACCAACAAGCAGAGCATCCGCGACGTGATCCTGTTCCCGCTGCAGCGGCAGCACGGTTAAGAGTCACAGCGGAAGGGAGCCTGACGATGGACGGACAGAAGTGCGAGCATCCACAGTGCCGTTGTTATGTGGATCTCGGACAGATGTGGTGCAGCACGCGCTGCAAAGAGCTCGATGCAGCCGACGGCGAGGCAGGGGCGTTCGAGAAGTGCGGCTGCAAACATGCGGAGTGTGAAAGGTAACTATATGAACAAGCGGGTGTGGGAAGTTCTTCGAAGCGGGGCTTGGCTGGCATGTGCCGTGCTCCTTGCCGGATGCGGTGCCGGTGGCGCGTCTACATTGCCGCCGAGCGGTGATGCGGGCCAAGCTACGACGCCAGTCACCTTTACCATCAAATGGCCCGAGCGGTCGACGCAGACGTCGGGAAGACGTCCCACATTCATTTCGCCATCGGCGCAGAGCGTAACCGTATCGCTTAACGGGGCGCTTCTCGGCACGATGAATGCGCCGCCGCCGGGGACGCCGACGTCGACCATGAGCGTGCCCGCTCCCATGGGGCCGGCAAACTTCACCATGAAGACGTTCGACCAGACGGGCGGGGGCGGGACGTTGCTCGGCCAGGTCAACGTCGGGGCCCTGATCACGCTCGGGCACGCGAACGTCCTCGACATGGCGGTCGAAGGGATCGTATCGAGCGTCAGCATGACGCCGCTTCCCAACCAGCCGATGTTGCAAGGCGATGCTTCTACGGGCTACACGCTGCTGGGGAATTGGGGCGCAGAGTTCAACATCGTTTTGAAAGATCCCGATGGGAACATTCTGCTCACCGACGCTCCGCCGATCACGGTGCAGAACGCTCCCGGCATCTACGGCGTTATGGATCCGGCCGACGCGAGCGACCTTCACGTCCAGCCGGTAGGATTGACTCCTGGATTCGTCCAGGCGACATTCGTGTTCAACAACGCCGACGGCACGACGTTCTCCGCGCCGCCCGTGAAAATGCGCTCGCTCTCCGTCGTCGAGATCGCCGATGCGGGCTCGCCCGGGATCCATGCGTTTACCGAGGACGGTGCGCCCGTCATCCTTCCGCCCGGCTCGTTTGCGGGACTCTCGCGGCCGACCGCGCTTGACTACGATTACTGTCGTAAGACATTAGCCGTGGCCGATGGGGCGTTGAACGACGTCCTGCTGTTCGGGCTACAAGGGGTCAGATATCCCTATGCGGTCGGGCCGTTCAGCGGTGAGGCCGATCCGGTCGGCATGGTCTTAAACGTGCTCGACGACGGCTATTTCATGGCCAATGCCGGCGACAACACGATCCGGGGATATCGCGTGTTCGGCCCTGCGTTCGACCCCATCTCGACCGGCACGATCCAGCCATCGGCGCTGACGTGTTTAAACTCGTGCATCGATTTTCTGATCGCAAGCGCATCGTCGAACAGTGTCGTCGAGTACGGTGGCAGTACGCAGGTGTCGACGGCCGGTAAGTTTCTCGGACTGAACCTTCCGAGCGCGATCATCGCGTCCGACAACGTCGACCCCGTCGATCCGCATATATTCGTCTCGAACAAGGGCAACAGTACGATCTCGGTGTTCGATACCGCAGGTAACCCGGCGACGCTCTCCGGTTCCTTTCCCGGTCTATCGAGTCCGACCGCGATGTCGTTCGGGACGCACGGAATAATTCTGGTCACGAATGCCGGGAACAACACCGTTAGTGAATTCGACATCAACGGTGACCCGATTCCGCTCTCAGCGGGCGCCTTTCCCGGCCTGGATCAACCGACAGCTATCTTTTCGGTCGTTCCGGCGATCTGTTACGGGTGATGGACATGCGCACGAATATCAGACCATTGCTGATCCTGGTTGCTCTCGCCGTTATGGTCGGATGCGGCGGCGGAGGGGGTGGCGGCGGTAGTCCGCAGCCGCCGGGAATCTTACCGATCGGAGGCACGAATCCGCCCGTCCCGACGGCGACGCCGGTGCAGACCCCCGTCCCCACGCCAACGCCGACGCCGCAACCCAT
Organism: Vulcanimicrobiota bacterium; assembly: GCA_041690835.1. Lineage (GTDB taxonomy): Bacteria > Vulcanimicrobiota > Vulcanimicrobiia > Vulcanimicrobiales > Vulcanimicrobiaceae > JALYSX01. The sequence goes on from JBEPVY010000160.1 coordinate 3,569, forward strand.
CAGCCCGAACCCGCAGGTCGTGAACTTCACCGGGACGGGCGCCGCGTCTGCGCAGCCGATACAGGTCACCGAGGCCGGCTACTCCGGAACGTTCACTTGGAGCGGCTGTGCCGGCGTTCTTACGATCGTTGCGGGGGCCACGCCGACAACGTTCGTCGCGACGCCGGTGGCGCCGGGAAATTGTATCGTCAACTTTGCGGACGCGAGCGGAAACCTTTCGTATCCGATGTACGTCACCGTGACCACGCTAACCGTCTATGGGACATGATATGCGAACGAGCTCGATCATCGCACTCGCGGTGGGTGCCGTATTCCTGACGTGCGTTCCCGCGCGGGCCGGCGAGACGACCGTCGGAGTGACGCTCGATGCGACCATTGGCGTGCATACGGAGCCGCGGGACGGCACGACGACGTTGCCGCTGCTGCCCATCCCGTTCTTCTCGATCGAGCATCGCGAAGGACGCTTCTCGATCTTCCTCGAGGGCGTACCGCCGATCGGTCCGGTCGCGATCCAACAATCGGCCTCGGCTCAAACCGTTACGACCCGGATCAGCATGTTCGATGGAGCGCTCCGCTACGCGCTGCCCGGATCGCGCGTATGGGTCGGGATCGGCGAGTCGGTCATCAACCAGTCGACGGACTACCGCTACATGTTCTCGGAACCTTCGGGCGGTTACACGGTGACGATCTTGAACGACGAGGTTCAGACATCGCGCGTCGTCGGCGCTCGCTTCGAGATCGGCGCGGACCTCTGGCACAACGCGCATCAGCGATTGGACGTCTCGGTCGCAGCCTCTCCGCACATGCATGCCATGCTCGTCGACCAGGATCTGAATTCGGTGACGACGACCGACCCGAGCCAACGCGGCGGCTTCGGTACCGTGACATTCGAGGAACCCGAGACGGCGTCGCTGGTCGATGCGCAAGCCCGGTGGTCGTGGACCCACGGTCGCTCGACCCTGGGCGCCGGCCTGCGCTACATCAACCACGTCTCGATCTTCGACAATGTCCATGCCGTCGCCGACCGAAACCGCTTCTTGCTCCCGTTCCTAGGCTGGTCGACCAAGCTCTAGGCCGTCCGCCCGGCAAAGGCAACCAATCCCTTGCAACCAACCATTCGTTGCCGCGGTTATGGGGGGTATGGATTTAACTAAAGAATTCCCGCGCAGCGTCCACGAGAAGCTGTTCGGGGTCGTACAACTCGCCCGCACCATCGATAAGGGCAAGGCCCTCGCGCACGGCAACGTCGGCGAGTACCATTACAACTGCCCCATGGATCAGGCCGTCTTCGGCTTCCTGGGCATCGATCACGAGCAGTTGCTCGACGTCATCAAGAAGACCCAGAACGACGCCGAGATCGAGGCCTATGTCAAACCGTTCGTCACGGCGAAGAGTGCTTCCGAACTTGAAGCATGGAATCAGGAATGGATAACGAGCGCGCCGAGCAACGAGGACTCGCAGAAGTACTTCAACGAGCTGCGCAGTCAGGTAGCCCCGGACCGCACGGACGTGACGGCTTGGGCCGATCTTCTGGATCTGGACGAGAAGCGCTCGGTCCCGATCCGCGAGACGGTGACGGTCTAACCTCAACCCGCGTCAACGTGCGCCTGGCCGTCGAGTACGACGGCACGGCGTTCGTCGGCTTGCAGTTCCAGCCCGGACTGCGCTCGGTCCAGGGAGTGCTCGAAACGGCGCTCTCGCGGATCTTCGAAGAACCGATCC
>JBEPVY010000161.1:0-5274 GCA_041690835.1 Vulcanimicrobiota bacterium
GGGCGTTCGGAGCCAAGGACCTTTATCGACGGAGCGTCCCGGCTCCCGCGCAGACGAGAGCTACAGCCAGGAGGACCCCGCCGAGCAGATCGGTCGGATAGTGGGCCCCGAGGGCCAGCCGCGACCAGAGGATCCCGAGCACGAGGGCGACCAACAGCCCCGCCACGACCCGCCGCCCGGGAAGCTCGCTCTGCGCGATCAGCCAGGCCCAGAGTCCGAAAAAGCCCACCGAGATGGCCGCATGCGAGGACGGGAAGCTCGAGGCCGTCTCGTGCTTGACCACCCAGTCGAGCCGGCGGGGCCGCGCGAAGAGATGTTGGAGCAGGTCGGTCGCGAGCCAGCAGACCAGCAATGCCCCGAGACTGAAGAGTATCCGCCCCCGCCATGCCGGCGCCCGCCAGGCGACGATCAGCAGCACGACCCCGATCGGCCCGAGCACGAGAGGATAGCACGACTCGGTCAACCACCAAGCGACCAGCGTCGAGTGGTCGAGCAGCGCACCGGCGAGTCCGAGCAACGGCGCCGGCTCACCGAAGCGCAACACATAGAGTCCGAGCGCGACGAACGCGACCGCGCAGAACGCCGCCGCAAGAACGAGGGATCGCCGATCCGGAAGCGTCGTCACGCGGCCTCGTCGATTGGATCGTCGCTGCGGAACACATCGATTCCGGCGTGCCGCGCGATCGCAACGCCGATCCCAACAAACGATGCACCGAGCAGGACGCCGCCGGCGACGTAGACGGGATCGCTCCCAGTGGCGAGTAGCGTGCCGATGGTCAGCACGATCATGGAGGCGCAGAGACCCGAGGCGACGCGGCGTCGGCGCGGATCGAGCCCGCGGGTGGCCAGCAGCACCGCCAAGCCGCCCGAGGTCGCGAATACGGCGCTCAACGTCGGGAAGTCGGTGGCGAACACACTATAGCGATCACTAAGTACGTCGAAGAGCAAGTTGACGTTCGGGGCGCAGAACAGCGTGCTCAAGATGACTGCCGCAGCGAAGAGCGGTCGGCGCGGAGCCCAAGTATTCGCAAAGCCGTACCACATCAGCGCAACGGCGCCAGCCTGCCAACAAGCAAGGCTCCAAAGGGTCCACGCATCGGCCCGCATTTCGGTGGCGTGCGTCGGGATCCGGCCCGCGAGGATGCCCCATCCGATGAGGGCGGTGAACAGGATCCCGGCTGCACCGCACGCGATGAAGCCGATCGAGCCCAGGCGAGCGATCGGGCGAGCTTCGACATCATCCTCGCGAGAGGCGAACACGAAGAGCTCGGCCCCGCATTGTTCCGCAAACTCGCGGCCAAAGGCCAATACGGCCAGACCGAGCAGCACTGCGCAGAGCAGCGGCGGCAGCGGGTAGCCGGTCAGAATACCCAGGAGTGGGAGCAACTGTCCGCCCAACGCCTCAAGGAACGCGAGTACGCAAAGCGTTTGGATGACCAACCGAGGGACCCGACGGAGCCCTTGTGCGGCGAGCGCAATCGAAGCGCAGCCGACGAACGTAATGGCGAACGGTTCGGACACGACTTGGACCGCGCTCGCAAAACCCGCCAACCAGTTCAGCATCATGGCGAACACGACCACCGTCCCGGTCGTCGCTGCAGCGAAGAGCACTCGATCGGTGCTCGTCGGTCGCGCAAACGCGATCCAGAGCAGCACGATCGACGAGCCCCAGAGCGACGGGTAGCCAAGCAAAAAGCGCGGCACGAGATAGGCCACCCAGAGAATCGGGTGGTGCAGCATTCCATCGAGGATCCGCTCCCCTTGCCCGTAGCTCAGATCGTGCGGCCCCAACGAACGGAGCGGGGTAAACGCAAGCAGCAGCGCCGCTATAAGTGCGCCGAGTCCGATCCAGAACCACTTCCCGACGACGATCTCCGGAAGCGCCGGAAGCGAAAGTCGCGGCCCTTCCGGGATCAGCGGCTCCCGGTCACTCTCCATTGGCGAAGAGATCTTGCTGGTCGGACTTGCCAAGGCGCGAGGCGATCTGTTCGAGTTCGGCCAGGCCGAGGATGATGCGACGCGGTTTGGTCCCTTCGTGCTGGCCGACGACCTTGAACTCTTCGAGTTGCTTCATGATCCGGACCGCGCGCGGGTGGCCGATCGAGAACTTCGACTGCAATTGCGCGGTCGATGCATACTGCGTCTCGATGATGAACGTAGCGGCCTCATAGCAGAGCGGATCGACGTCCCGCTTCGCGCCGTCTTCGTCAGAGATCGGCACGATCTCGACGTCGAGCAGATTGTCCGGACGCGCTTGTTTGGCCCAGAAGTCGACCAGGCGCGAGACCTCGTTGTTGTTGATCAGCGCGCCCTGCGCGCGGACGGGCTTGGGCGCATCGATCGGCAGATAGAGCATGTCGCCGCGGCCGAGCAGGCGTTCCGCCCCGCCCATGTCGAGGATCGTGCGCGAATCGATCTGCGAACTGACCGCGAACGCGATGCGCGACGGGATATTGGCTTTGATCAGACCCGTGATGACGTCGACCGACGGGCGCTGGGTCGCGACGATCAGGTGGATTCCGGTCGCACGGGCCAACTGCGCGAGCCGCATGATGGTCGTCTCGACGCGGGCCGGAGCGATCAGCATCAGGTCCGCGAGTTCGTCGATGATGATCACGACGTAGGGCAGCTTCTCGTCCGGATACTTGGCGTTGTACTCTTCGATCTTGCGGACGCCGGCCTTCGCGAAGCGCTCGTAGCGCGCGTCCATCTCCTTGGTCATCTCGAAGAGCGCGCCCGCGGCCAAGCGGGGATCGGTGATGACGTCCTTGATCAGATGCGGGATGCCGTTGTAGACGGTCAGTTCGACGCGCTTCGGATCGATCATCAGCATCTGCACCTGGTCCGGCGTCGCCGACGAGAGCAGCGAGGCGATGATGCAGTTCAAACAGACGGATTTGCCCGCGCCGGTCGCGCCTGCGACCAACAAGTGCGGCATCTTGGCGAGATCGCCGAAGACCGGACGGCCGGTGATGTCCTTGCCGAGCGCCATCCAGAGCGGCGGCACCTGGCCGCGGTTCGGGATCGCCTCGAGGATCTCGCGCACGGCGACGATCGAGACGGTCGCGTTCGGCACTTCGATACCGACCGCGCTCTTGCCGGGGATCGGGGCCTCGATGCGGACCGAGGTCGCGGCGAGCGCGAGCGCGATGTCGTCGGCAAGCGACGCGATCCGCGAGATCTTGACCCCGCGCTCGGGCTTGAGCTCGTAGCGCGTGATGCTCGGGCCGCGTTCGATGTGCGTGACCTTGGCGCCGACGCCGAACGAGGCGAGCGTATCTTCTAAGACATGCGCGCGGTTGGAGTCGTCGACCACCTGCGCTTGGGGCGGGTCGAAGAGCGAGAGATCCGGCAAGCGATAGGTACGCGCAACGCCCGCCATGCTGGCCGGCTCGTAGTCGCCGACGACGGCGCGCGCGGGCACGTCCGCCTCTTCGGGCTCTTCGGGTTCGACCACGATGGTCGGCGGCGGCATATGCGGTACGAAGGCTTCGATCGGCACGATCTGGCGCGAGGGCTCGTCCTCGACGTCGTCCTCGTCCGCCGGCTCGTCTTCCTCGTCGTAGACGGCCGGGGCGGCGGTCTCTCGACTACGGCGCTTCGCACCTACGCTCGGGATGACAGGGGGGGGGAGGGCGAAGGCGTCGCGGACGCTTCCGTGGCCTTCCGGCATGGCGATCTTCGGCAAGCGGACTTTGGCGACGACGCCGATCAGCCAGCCGATGACCTTCTTCAGACTTGCGTTGGTAAGCCACAGGGTCAAGGCAAGGGCGCCCACGACGAGCACGATCCACGCGCCGATCGAGCCCAGGAGCGCATGCAGTGCCCACCAGATATTGCCGCCGACGAACCCGCCACCGACCTCGAAAGCGGCGTCGATCATCAAGAAATAGCCGAGCGACGCCAGGCCCAGGGTAGCGATCATCCGCGGAACGTTGATCTCGAGGAAGATAATGACGCCGAACAGGCCGACCAGGACCGGGAAAAGCGGCGCGCCCCCTCCAAAGACCCAGTGTAGCGCTTGCGCCGTCACATGACCCGCAGAACCTGCGGATTTTGGGAACAACAGAGCGACCCCGAGTAGTAGGGCCAATCCGATCGCCGTAATGCCGACGATCTCGAGGTTGAGTCTCGCTGACGATGTCGCCTTGCGGCGAACGCGTGCCATGAGAACAGCCGTTTCGCGAAGGAGCTCCATTGACCCCGCCGACCATCGTCGTCCTCGGTGGCGACCAGACCGGACAAGAACTGCTCGTCGAGTCGCTACGCCTCCTCGACAAGTCGGTGATCGATGTCGAGTTGGCGTTCGAGACGTTCGACCTCTCGCTCGAAAAGCGCCGCGAAACGCAGAACCAAGTCGTCCACGACGCCGCCGAGGCGATGAAGAAGCACAAGCTCGGTTTGAAAGCCGCGACCATCACGCCCGAGATCAAGGGTGACGTCGGATCGCCGAACGCGATTCTGCGCAAGGCCATCGACGGAAAAGTGATCGTCCGCACCGGTCGCAAACTTCCGCGCGTCCGTCCGGTCGCGGGCATCCACGCACCCATCTCGGTCGTGCGCATGGCCGTCGGCGATGCCTACGGCGCGAAGGAGTGGCGCGAGGGCGAAGGCCTGGACGAAGTCGCCTACCGCACCGAATCGATCAATCGCGGCGTCTGCCGCTCGGTCGCCGAGTACGCCTTCGTGCACGCCATCAAGATGGGCGCCAAAGTGTTCGGCGGACCCAAGTATACCGTCAGCCCGGTCTACGAAGGCATGCTGAAAGAAGAGATGGACGCGGCCGCAGCCCGTCATCCCGACGTCACCTACGAACCGCAACTGATCGACGCGACCTACGCGCTCTTGCTCTCGACCGCGGGCGACATCCCGCTCGTGATCCCGTCGCTCAACCGCGACGGCGACTGCCTCTCGGACCTGGTGATGCAGCTCTTCGGCTCGATCGCCGGCGCCGAATCGGTGCTGCTCTCGTTCGATACCGATCTCAAGCCCGACGTGGTCATGGCCGAAGCACCGCACGGCACCGCGCCGCGCCTGTTCGGACGCAACGTCGCCAACCCGCTCGCGATGATCCTGGCCGCCGGCGCTCTGCTCGGGTATGTCGACGACAAACGCGCGGTCAACGCGTCGCGCGCGATCTACGAAGCTTCGCTCGAAGCCGTCCACGAAGGCATCGCGACCGCCGATCTCGGCGGCCAATCGAGCACGACCGAGTTCACCGACGCCGTCATCGAAGGCGTCAAACGCAAACTCGACGTCTGGTCGACGCTCTAG
>JBEPVY010000162.1:0-5136 GCA_041690835.1 Vulcanimicrobiota bacterium
AACTGTGATAGTCCGCAGCCGCTTGCGTGATGGATTGAAGGTCGATCGCGCGCGCATCGACGGGCACCGCGAACGCGAGCGCCAATGCGAGCAATGCGGCTACGCTACGCAGGCCAGGCTCCGTGCGCGTAGAGCGCGGGCAGTTCGCGGTAGCGGCCCTTGTAGTCGAGACCGTAGCCGACCACGTAGACGTCGGGGATCTCGAAGCCACGGTACTTCACGTCGATCGAGGCGATCCGGCGCTTGGGGCGGTCCAACAACGTGCAGACCGCAAGCGACGCGGGGTTGCGCGCCTGCATCGATTTGAGCACGTACTGCAGGGTCATGCCGGTGTCGATGGTGTCGTCGACGATGATGACGTGGCGGCCGTCGACCGAGTGGGTCGTGTCCTTCTCGAATCGGATCCCCTCGGAATCGCTGTATTTGGTCACGGCCAGCATATCGAACTCGGAGGGGATCGTGATCGCCCGCGTCAGGTCGGCCAGGAACACGGCGGCGGCGCTCAGCACGCCGATCACCATCGGGGTCTTGCCCTGGTAGTCGCGCGAGATCTCGGCGCCGAGTTCGCTCACGCGCGCCGCGATCGCGGACTCGTCGAAGAGGACCTCGCCGATCACGAGGCACGCTCCAACCGGGAGAACAACCGTTCGACATCGCGTCGATTGAAAAGCTTCACGTCGACCTCGGGATGTGCTTCACGCAAGAGCCGCATCTTACGATTCTTGCGCGTTTGGAGTTTCGGCTTCACGACCGTCATCTCTATATAGGTATCGTACTCGGGAAGATAAAAATCAGGTGTGAAGTATTCGATCGGCGCACCTCGATCGCTCCAAGCGATCGGAAAGCGCCTCGGCTCGTACTCCCATCGGATCCGATAGAAGTCCAGAAGCCGAGCGAGGTCGGCCTCGGTGGGATGTGCGAACTTGATCCGCGACATGGTCACGGACCTGTATCTACGACACGAGCGTTGCCGAATCCGCCCTCACGGGCAGGCGCAGCTCGAAGCGCGCGCCGCCCAGCGGGGAGCGCGTAGCCCGGACGTCGCCGCCGGCACGTTCGACAATAGTCCGAACGATGGTCAGCCCGATGCCACGCCCGGGGCGCCGCGCGCAACCGAGCCCTGGGCCGTCGTCGTCGACGCAAATGCAGGCGTACGGCAAGCGCACGCTCCAGGCGATCCGGATGCGGCCGCCCTCCCGGCCGTACTTGACGGCGTTGTCGAGGATGTTCAGCAGCGCTTGGGTGCACGAGTCGGCGCCGAGCCCGATCCGGACCGAGGTCGTGCGCGGCCGGGAGAACGTGATTCCGCGCTGCCGGGCTTGCGGCGCGAGCGCGTCGCACGCCGCGGCGACCTGCTCGGCCAAGTCGCACGAAGCCGGCACGAACTCGCCCGAGAGATCGAGCATCGAGAAGTCGAGCATGCCGTCGACCAAGCGCCCGAGTCGAAGCGCCTCCCGCCGCGCCGTCTCCAGGAAGCGGGTCCGGGTCGGTTCGTCCAGCCCTTCGTCTTGGAGCGTCTCCAGGTAACCACGGATCGACGTCAGCGGCGTTCGCAATTCGTGGCCGACGGCTGCGAAGAACTCGTAGCGCTCGCGCTCGCGTGCGCCGCGCTCCAGGGCGCTCTCGAGCTCGCGATCGAGATGCGCGACCGGCGTGCGGACCAGCGACCAGCCCGCTTGCGCGCGCAACCCGGTCGCACCCGCGATCGCTTCGAGGATCCGTTCGAGCGCGGCCCGCGCGTCGAGCGGCGCTAGCGCGCGGGCCTCGCGCGGCTCGCCCAGGATGGCGACCGCGAACATGTCGGAGCCGGCATCGTGCGCGAGCCGGTCGTCGCCTCGCAATCCGTGCGAGGCGGAGCGCCCGAACGCGGCGGCCGTCCGGCGTTCGAGCGCGCGCGCGACGGCCTTGCCCCGTAGCCAGGCGATCTCGGCGAACTGCGGGAGACGCACAGCGAGGACCGCGGCCGAGCGTTCGCCGCAGCTCCGGAGCGTGAGTTCGAGATCGGCGAGGGTCGGGAGCGGGTTACGGGTGGACAAGCTTGTATCCGAAGCCGTGAATCGTGATCAGGAACGGCGAGAGGCCGAAGGCATCCTCGAGTTTGAGGCGGAGTCGATGCACGTGCACGTCGACGGTGCGGGGATCGCCGATGAAGCCGTACCCCCAGACGCGTTCGAGCAGCCGATCCCGCGAGAGCGCGACGCCGGGATTGCGCGCGAGCTCCAACAGCAACGCGAACTCGCGCGGTTTGAGCCGCACCGGCGCACCGTCGACGCGGACCTCGCGAGCGGATTCGTCGACCTCGATGCGGTCGAACTTCAGCAGCGCCATCGGTTCGGCCGTGCCCCGACCGATCCGTCGGAGGATCGCCTTGACGCGAGCGACCACCTCGTAGGGCGAGAACGGTTTGACCACGTAGTCGTCCGCGCCGAGTTCGAAGCCGACCACCCGATCGACCTCATCGCTGCGCGCGGTCAGCATCATGATCGGCAGGTCGTGTCCCTCTCGTCGCAACGTGCGCGCCACCTCGAACCCGTCCAGACCAGGAAGGCCGACATCGAGGATTGCGATCGAGGCGATCGCCCGGGCCGCACGAAGCGCCGCCAGCCCGTCGCCGACGGCGACGACCCGAAAGCCCTCGCGATCGAGATGATGGAGCAGCAGATCCCGGATCGCAACATCGTCTTCGGCTAAGAGCACCGTTGGAGCAGACACGCCCCTGCAAGTACCCCGAGGTCGCGCAGATGGGACGGTGCAAGATCGTCCTCATCGGTGATAGCGCCCCTTGTCATTCCGAGCGGAGCGCAGCGGAGTCGAGGAACGAAACGGAGGACTACCCCCGAGATGATGCCCTTCGACCCCCTAGCCGGAACGTACGAACGCTTCCGTCCGAGCTACCCGGCGGCGCTCTTGGCAGACTTCTCGCAGACGTGTGCGAGTCGAATGCCCGATCTCCGGATGATCGCCGACATCGGATGCGGAACCGGGATATCGACGCGAGCACTGCGTACGGCCTTCGGCACGGCCCCGTCGATCATCGGCGTCGAGCCGGCGGGTGGTATGCTCGATCAAGCCTTGGCCTCAACCGCCGACGCACAGACCCGCTTCATCAATGCGCGCGCCGAGGAATTACCGCTTGAGGACGGAGCTATCGACGTGGTATTCGCGGCTCAAGCAGTCCAGTGGTTCGACCGCCCCGCCTTCTATCGAGAGGCGGAGCGCGTTCTGCGTACCGGATGCGGCACGATCGGCCTCTGTCAAAACAACCGCGATTGGAGCGAGAGCCCATTCCTCGAAGCGTACGAGACGCTTCTCGAGGACCGTTCACCGGAATATACGCGCGACTACCGCGCCTTCGACATCATGGCTGATCTGCGGGGACTAGCGTGGACAGAAGGCGTGGGAACACATTCCGAGCGTTGGAACCTCGACTGCACGATCGATCACTTCATCGGGCTTGCCCTCTCGTCGACAAAGGTGCAATCCGCCGCGGACGTACACGGCTGCGAGACCATCGTAGCTGCCATCCAGTCGATCGCGAACGCGTACGCCGTTGCGGGATGCGTGAGCTTGCCCTACCGCTGCGAGTTGTATACCGCGCGAAAGCGCTGAACTCGCGGACCGCTATTCTACGGGCAGTGAGGTCGGCTAGCCCGCGCTAGTATCGGCTTATGAAAACGTCGGTTCTCGTTTCTACGGACTGCCGCCGGGCCGGCATCGCCTATGCGATCTCAGCGATCAATGCGCGTGTTCCTTGACGAGGTGGATGCCCTGCTCCATCATCGATATCGGGACGCGGACGATCCGCATGCGGATGGCGTCTCCGCCGAGCTCGCCCTCCAGGATGGAGTCGCCGGCGCGCGACGGCGTCACCGTGAACCTGGCCTCGGGTGCCCCTTCGCGACCCTTGAAGAGCGCAAGCACGTGCTTCGCAGAATCGTACGCCAGGCTCACGGGTTGTTTATATCCGTCCCTATAGATGATCGCGCCATACGCCGTCGAGTCGACGGCCAGCCATTGCCAGCTCTTGTCATCCGGGACCGACCCCGGCGCGGCGTGTCGCGGTTCGAACGACTCGACCCGCCACATGCCGTAAAGCGGTGCAGCCGGATCGACATAGACGCTTTCCGCCGTGAGCATTCGCACGCTGCCCACGATCACGTAGCCCGCGTAGATCGCGACCATCGCAAGGGTCGCATACGTCAGCAGTCCATCACGCCGCCCGCCGTCGATCAACGGTTTCACGGCGATCGCATCAGCCGGACGCGCGCGCACGAGCAGGTCGACTAGCCGCGGAAGAGCGGGCACGAGGATCAGTGCCGATAGCAGCGCGAGATGTAACGACAATAACTTGACCGGAACGTCGTAGGCGAGATTGAGCACGAACACGTTCACCATGCAGCCGAACGCGATCAGCGCACCGAGCGTCACCAGGCGCGGGAATAGGAGTACGATACCGCCGAGCGTCTCGGCTGCTCCGGCAAACATCGTATAGAGCGGCGACGCTGCCATGAAATCCCATAGGACGCCTATCCGGCTTTCAAATCCGAGGGGCGTGAGCGCGCGCGACGGCGAGAGGACGCCGAACTGCAACGGGATCACCTTGTCGAGGCCATACGAGAGCAACTCCAACGCCAAGAGGACCCGGGCGCCGTACTGAAGCCACGCCCAGAAGCGCTCGTATTCCAACCGCTTGCGATCGAAGACCGACCACGCGATCGCCCCGACCGCCGCGACGGCGAGGTTGGTCGCGACGAGGACCCAGTCGAACGTCGTATCGCCACTGCCGTTGGTGAAGACCGTGATCGGGCTGGCAAGATGCAGGACGTTCGCCCCGATCCACGGGATCAGAGCGTGGAGGATCGATTCCGGAATCCTGGTTACGCCGAAACCGAAGCCCATCCAATTGCTGAACGATTGAATGATGCGATCGACGGGATCGATCGCGAGGAGGACGACGTAGCAGAACACATATCGAAAGACTACCCGCCGGCCCAGTGGCCACGCTACCGCCTGCACTTGCGTTGGGTTACTCGCGTCGGTGGAGACGCCCTTCGGATGGAACGCAACGACCTGTAGCGCGCCCCTCGACTACGCTTCGCTACGCTCGGGATGGACTTGCCCCGGTTCCGTGGACAG
>JBEPVY010000163.1:0-5009 GCA_041690835.1 Vulcanimicrobiota bacterium
CGTTGATCGCGATCTCGTCGAAGCCGTAGGCGTGCAGATACTGGATCAAGTGCACCGCATTCGGTTCGCCGACGACCGGGACGAGCGGTTTCGGAACCTGTTTGGTCAGCGGGTAGAGCCGGGTCGAGAGCCCGCCCGCGAGGATCATCGCTTTCACGAAATGCTCCGCTTAGAATGCTTGCCGTCGCGCGCGATCAGCCAGACGAAGTGCGGCAACGCCAACTGCCGGCGCCACCGTTTCGGTTCTTTCACCAGACGGTAGAGCCATTCCAGGTTCAGCTTGCGCCAGGCCTCGGGCGCGCGCTCGACCCGGCCTGCGATCACGTCGAACGAGCCGCCCACGCCGATCCCGGCGCCCGCTCCGGTCGCGGCCAGGTGATCCGCCAGCCAGAACTCCTGACGCGGCGAGCCGAGCCCGACGAAGAGCAGATCCGCGCCGCTCGCGCGGACGGCCCCGGCGATGGCGCTGCTCTCTTCGGCTTTGAAGAAGCCGCTCCGGGTTCCGGCGACGCGCAAGCCCGGATAGCGCGCCTCGAGCGCGGTCGCAGCCTCGGCCGCGACGCCCTCGGCAGCGCCGAACAGATAGACGCTCGCGCCGTCGCGCGCGGCGCGCGCACACAGATGTTCGATCATCTCGACGCCGGTCACGCGCTCGCTCAAGGTCGCGCCGCGCTTGCGCGCGACCGTCAACAGGCCGACCGTGTCGCAGAGCGAGAGCGCGCAGGCGTTCACGGTTGCGCGGAAGCGTTCGTCGGTCTGCGCGTAGACCACCATCTCGGTGCCGAGCGTCACGACCTGAGCGCCCGCCCGGTCGCGCACGAATCCGAAGATCGCGTCGGTCGCCGCGTCGGCGTCGATCGGATCGAGCTTACAACCGAGTATTTCCACGACGCTCCTAGCGGTAAGGCGCGATCAGCGGGGTCAGACGAGCGGCCAGCGTCGCAGGCATGCCGTCGAGCGGCAGGCGACATTCGCCGGCGGCGAAGCCGAGCTCGCGCATCGCCCATTTGACCGCGATCGGGTTGGTGGTCGAGAAGAGCGCATCGATCAGATCGAGCGTCGCGAGATGCGTCTTCGTCGCGTCGGCAACGCGACCGGCCCGGAACGCCTCGTACATCCCGCGGAACTCGCGCGAGCACAGATGCGTCGCGACGCCGATCAGTCCGTCGGCGCCGACCGCCAGGGCCGGGAGGAAGAGATGGTCGTCACCGCAGAGCAGTTGGAAGCCGGGCGCGCGATCGCGCGCGATGGTCGCGATCTGCTTGAGGTCGCCGCTCGACTCCTTGACACCGAGAATCGTCTCGTGCCGGCGCGCGAGTTCGAGGAGCGTCTCGGGCAAAAGATTGGTGCCCGTGCGCGAGGGGATGTTATAGATGATGACCGGAAGATCGCTCGCTTCGGCGATCGCGCCGAAATGCGCGAGCATCCCGCTCTGCGTCGGTTTGTTGTAGTACGGCACGACCGCCAGGATCGCATCGGCGCCCGCGCCCTGCGCTGCCTGGGCGGCGGCGACCGAGGTGCGCGTGTCGTTCGTCCCGGCGTTCGCGACCACGCAGGCGCGACCGTCGACGGCGTTCTTCACGGCGGCGATCAGCGAATTGCGCTCGGGGTCCGAGAGCGTCTGACCCTCACCCGTCGATCCCGCCACGATCAAGCCATCGTTACCGCGCTCGACCAAGAACGTCGCGATCCGCGCCGACTCGGCGACGTCCAGCGCGCCGCTCGCGTCGAACGGCGTGATCATCGCGGTCAGGAGATTTCCGAAGGACATACTAGCCGACGACTTCTTCGGTGGCGAGGTGGAACTGGTCGTGGACGGCCTGTTCGGCACGTACCGCGTCTTCCTGCGGGATCAACACCGAGACCGTGATATTCGAGTCGGTGCAATGGATGATCTCGACGTTCACCCGCGAGAGCGCGGTCACGATGTCGCGGATCACGCCCGGCGCATAACGCATCCCGGCCCCGACGACCGAGAGCTTCGAGCAGCCTTCGCGCACGCGCACCGCCAGGTTCAGGTCGCCGAGCAGACGCCGGACCTCGTTGCCGCGATCGCCTTCGACCACGAAACAGACGCCGGCCTGATTGATCGTCACCTGATCGATCGAGATGTTGCCCTCGGCGACCCGTCGGAACATCTCGAGTTCCAACTGCATGCGGGCTTCCGGATTCTCGATATCGCCGCGGATCGCGCGGACCCAGGTCACCCGCCCGGATGAGGTCACGCCCGTCACCGGGCGGTGGCGGTCGAACGAATCGTCGACGATCGTGCCGACGTCCGAGACCAGACCCTTGATCGCATAGGCGGTATTCGTGCGGCGCGCGTAGTCGGCGGCCTTGCGATGCATCACCTTGGCGCCCTGTTCGGCAAGTTCGGTCATCTCGTCGAGCGAGGCGCGCTCGATCGTATGTGCGCCCTCGATCCGGCGCGGATCGGCGGTCATCGCGCCGCTCACGTCGGTGTAGATGTCGACCCGCTCGGCGCCGAGCGAGTGGCCGATGGCGATCGCCGAGAGATCCGTGCCGCCCCGGCCGAGGGTCGTCACGACGCCATCCTCGGTCGCGCCCTGGAAGCCCGCGATGACCGGGACGATGCCGCGATCGAGCAGCACCAGCACGGCGTGCGGATCGACGCTCTGGATGGCCGCATCTCCGTGGGTGGCGTTGGTGATGATGCCGGCCTGCGCGCCGGTCAGCGCGACCGCCTCGATGCCGTGAGCGCAGAGTTCGCTTGCCATCACGGCCGCCGCGATGGTCTCGCCGCACGTGATCAGCAGATCCGCGTTGCGAGTCGCGCTGGTGCCGCCGCCGAGCGCGAGCAACGTGTCGGTCGCGTACGGATCGTTGACGCGGCCCATCGCCGAGACGACCGCGACGGTCGCAAAGCCACCCTCGCGAGCGTCGCGAATGCGGGCGATCGCCTGCGCGCGATACTCGGGCGTCGCGACCGACGTCCCGCCGAACTTGAGCACGGCTACTTGTCGCACGGCCGTCATGTGCCGATGTATCCCTTCGAGGTGAGTAACTGCAGGATCTGGACCGCGTTGGTGGCGGCGCCCTTACGCAACTGATCGCCGACCGCCCAGAGCGCGAAGTTGCGGCGCGAGCCTTCTTCGGCGCGCAGGCGCGCGACGTGGACGAGGTCCGTGCCCTCGACCTCGCGCGGCGTCACGATGCCGGTTCGGTGAAAGACCACGCCGGGCGCGCGTTCGAATGCGTTGCCGAGCTCTTCGACGCTGGTATCGCGTTCGGCCTCGATGAAGATCGCCTCGCTATGCGCCGTGCGGACGGGCACCCGAACGGTCGTCGCGATCAGGTTGAGTTCGGGCAGGCCGAGCATCTTGCGCGTCTCCTCGGCGATCTTGCGCTCTTCGCCGCTGAACCCGTCCTCGTCGAACGTACCGACCTGCGGCACGACGTTGCGCGCGAGTTGCGCGGGGAAGACCGCATTCGCGGGTTCGACGTCGCCGTTCGCGATGGCGCGTTCGCCCGCGAGCAGTTCGTCGAGACCGGCACGCCCGGCACCACTGGCGGCTTGATAGGTCGCGACCCGCACGGTGCGTAGGCCGGCGACGTCGCGGATCGGCGCGAGCGCGACGCAGAGCACGATCGCGGTGCAGTTGGCGACCGGATAGATGCGATCTTCGGGCCGGGCCGCATCGGGGTTGACTTCGGGCACGATCAGCGGCACGCCGACCTTCATGCGATAGCTCGACGAGTTGTCGATCGCGAACGCACCGCGGGCGGCCAGCGCCGGTACGTACCGTTCGCTTGCATCCTCGCTGCTCGCGAAGAAGACGACGTCGTATTCGCTCAAGGCTTCATCGCTGGTCGCGCGGATGCCGTCGCGATCGCGCGAGGCGAAGCGTCCGACCGCGCCGGTCTCGATGCCGCGCTCCTCGAGCACCCGCAAGATCGTTTCGCCGACCACGCCGGTCGCGCCGACGACTGCCACCTTCATCCGAGTATTCCATCCAATCCGACGACCAGGCCGCGCACGTTCCCGACGGCCCGGACCGCGGCGACGATTCCGGCTGAGAACGCGTCCCGCGAGAGCGCGTCGTGCCGCAGCGTCAACACCTCGCCGTCGCCGCCCAAGAGCACTTCTTGATGCGCGACCAGGCCGCGCAGACGCACGCTATGGATCGGCACGTCGGCCGGTCCGCCGGCTGCCCGGATGCGCTCGGCGGTCGAGCGGGCGGTACCGCTCGGTGCGTCCTTCTTCTTCTCGTGGTGCAGTTCGACGATTTCGATGGTCGGGAAGAACTTGGCGGCCATCTCCGCAAAGCGCATCATCAGCACCGCACCGAGCGCGAAGTTGGGAACGATCAGCGCACCGAGTCCGGTCCGGTCGGCTTCGGTTGCGAGCGCGGTGCGTTCCGCATCCGTCCAACCGGTCGCGCCGATGACGGGCCGGACGCCGTGCGCGAGCGCCCGCATCGCGACGTCGACCGAGATCGGATGAGTGGTGAGATCGAGCAGCACGTCGGGCTTGGCGTTGGCGAAGAGCGAGTCGAGGTCGTCGAACGTCTTCTGCGAGGCATTCCCGACGCGCGCAAAACCGCCGACGAACGTACAATCGTCCGTCGCTTCGAGTGCCGTCCTGGCGATGGTGCCCATCCGTCCGAGCACGCCCGCGATCGCTACTTTAACCATAAAGATTAAACGGTAGTATGCCTGCTCGCCGTCCCGGCGTCAAGCAACGCGGACCGACGAACGGGGATCTAGCCGATTTTCTCCAGCGGAGCGTATTTGAGCATGAGCATCTTCTGCCCGACGTTCGGGAAGTCGATGGTCACCAGACCGTCGCCGCCGCCGCCGACGACGTTCTCGATCGTGCCCTCGCCCCATTTGGGGTGTTTGACCTTGTCGCCCGCCTGCAGATCCATCGTCAAGCCGGCGCCGGCCGACTCGTGAATCGCGACTTCGCGCCAACGGCCGCCGGCCGGACGCGGCATGGTGATCGCCTCGGTCTCGAGGATCTGGATGCCCGGCATCTCTTCGAGGAA
>JBEPVY010000164.1:0-5005 GCA_041690835.1 Vulcanimicrobiota bacterium
CGTGGAGAAAGCATAACGGCCGACGCGTTCGCGCCGGCCGTGGTGGTTTCCGCGCTGACGCGCGGGGTCAGGTCGCGGGCGGCGGCGCCGGCGCTTTCTTGATCGCCAGGTTCAACAGCGCTGCGACGACCGCGGCTGCGTACAGTATCCAGGTGGCCTGGTCGCCGGTCAGGAGGGTCAGTCCGAGGGCGCGATCCAGCGAGTAGGCGCCGAATCCGACGAACGGCAGCGCGAAAGCCCCCGCGATGTAGACGGCGGGCATCTCCCAGCCGTTACCGCTGGTGAAGAAGCCGTTCTTGATGTGGACGGTCAGGATCGCGACGAGCATCACGCCGAGGACGACGGCCGGGCCGAGCGCACCGAGGAGGCCGAGTGCGACCATGAGGCCGCCGAAGAACTCGCCCGCGCCGGCCGCGGCGGCGAAGAACTTGCCGGGCTTGAAGCCGATACTTTCGAACCAGCCGCCCGTACCGGCGATGCCGTAGCCACCGAACCAGCCGAAGAGTTTTTGCGCGCCGTGAGCCGCCAGCCCGAGTCCGATGATGAGGCGCACGACCAAGAGTGCAGCATCCATAATGACGTTTCTACCATTCCCGCGACCGAAGTCGCTTGCAGTTGCCTACCTACTTATGGTAAGTTATAAGCCAAGGCTACCACGGCGTCGTGGCTATGTCAAGTGAGTAGGTTATGGAAAGTAAGCGCGAGGACGGCATCGTCCAACTCTGCCCCCGGTATCACCGGGCGATCGAACTGATCGGCCGCCGCTGGACGGGCGCGATCATCCGCATTCTGTTGGCCGGCCCGCGGCGCTTCAATGAGATTCTGACGCAGATACCGGGTATCTCGGATCGACTCCTGACCGAGCGATTGCGCGAACTCGAGGCCTCGGAGATAGTCCTGCGCGACGTCGAGACCGGTTCGCCGGTGCGAGTCACCTACGGCCTGACCGAGATGGGTCGGGCGCTCGATGTTCCGCTCGCCGAGATCGGGCGCTGGGCGGAGCGCTGGCTCCCCGCGGGCTAGAGACCTACCTCTTCGTCGTCAGATCGCGGGCAAGCACGAAGACGATTCCGCGCCTCTCGAACTCCGGATAGAGCGCGCGAACCGCTTCGAGGGTCGCTGCGCGCGGATGGCCGATCGCGATCGCGCTCCCGTTCTTGATCGCGAGATCCGCAGCTGCGCGTAATTGCCCTTCGACGTACGTCAGGTCGTTCTGATTGTCGAGGAAGACGTCGCGTGCGGCGCTCCTGAGACCGGCCCGCGCCGCGACGTCCTGGGCGACCGAGTTGGATGCGGTTTTGGAGTCGATGAAGAAGAGGTCGCCCCGCTTTGCGATCGTGTCGACGACGTCACCCATCACCCGACGGTCCGCGCTCCCTTTACTTCCTTCGTGATTGTTCACGCCCTCGGCGAGCGGGACTTGCGAGAGATCGTGCGCGACTTGCGCGTCGATCTGGGCATCCGTCATCTCGGTCGTGACCTTGCCCGGTCCGGGATCTAGGCCGGAGACCGTTTCCATCGGCAGATGAAGCATCACGCCTTTGCCCGCGGCGCTCGCCTCTTGCGCGATGGTCGCGTTGTAACGCACGTCCGGAAGCACGGAGAGCGTGAGCGGAATCGGTAAGGCGATGAAGGCGCGCTCGGTATCGAGCCACTGCCCACAGTCGTCGATGATCAGCGCAAGCCGCGGACCGGTCGGCGGAGCGCTTGGCGAAGAGGAGGCAAGGGCGATCGGCGTCGCACTCGGCGACGCGACCGGCGCGACAGATTCGAGCGATGCCGGCGTCGGAGCCGGCGTGGCCGGAGCGTAGGACGCTTCGGTGGTCGGATGATGTTGCGCGGATCGGTGCCCGGGACGCAGCAACGAACAACCGGCCACGATGGCGACTGCCGCGAGCGCGAGAAGGATCAGGATGCCGCGGGGCGAGCGTCGACCGCGTCGTCTGGGTTTCGGCATCACGAAGACTCCATGGTTGCGAGATAGTGGCGGTCGAACGCATCGAGCAGACCTTCGGAACGCGAGTACGGACCGGGACGATAGGCGCGGGACCCGATGCCGAGTTGGCTGAGTTCGCTGACGCGCCAGTCTTGACGGTTGGTCGTATCCCAGAAGTCGACCACGGCGCTCGGGTCGAAGTCCGAGCGCTCCGCCTCGGACGGCGCGAAGAGCAATTGGCAGATGACGCGCGTACGATCGACCGCAAGCGGGCGGATGATGTGGGCCATCGCGTACTCGGCCTGCAGGCTTAGCAAGAGCGACGGGAAGATCGTGTAGTAGTACGCGCGCCGTAGGTCGTCACCGTCGAGGTCGCCGAGCGGCGCGAATGCCGGTGACGCATCATTCGCCAGGCGCGGCGCGCCGTCGCGCAGCGTCGAGTAGCCGCCGAGGGCGGGGCCCTCGCTCAAGTCGTTACGGCCGCTGTCCCACGGCGAGAGCTTCTCGAGTTGCGGGTGGAGGACGGCGCAATGGTAGCACTCCGAATAGTTCTGGAAGAGCAGCTTCCAGTTCGCGGCCACGTCGTACTCGACGGTTCGAGCGACGCGCAACGTCGAGAGATGCCAACGATCGAAGCGCCCGATCAAGGGGTGGAACGTCTCTTCGAAGGCCGGTGCATCGGGCGAGAGATTGATGAAGACGAATCCTTCCCACTCGGCGACGCGAAGCGCGCGTAGCGGGTACTCGCCCCGATCGAAGTCCGGGGTGTCGTCCATATATCGGGCGGCCACGAGCTCGCCGTCGAGACCGTAGGTCCAGGCGTGGTACGGGCACTGGATGGTGCCGCCGAAGCGTCCGGCGGACTCCGTGCACATGCGCGTTCCGCGATGACGGCAGACGTTGTAGAAAGCGCGCAGAGCGCCGTCGTGACCGCGAACCACGATCGCGCTTTCGCCCGCTACCTCGACCGTTTTGAATGCGCCGGCGCCGACGAACTCGGCGCCGCGCCCGGCGACGACCCACGATCGAGCGAAGATGCGTTCGCTCTCGTCGGCATAGATCTCCGGGTCGCAGTACCACCGCGCCTCGAGCGTACGGGCACCCGGCGTGGCCTGCGCGCGCGAGAACGTGGTCACGGGGCCGGTTCGGCGGGGACCGTTGCTTGCGGCCGGAGCGGCGTGGTGGCGTACCTGAAACCGAAGTAGGTGCCGATCGCGTAGAACACGAGGTCCATGAACTGGAACGTCGACTTCATCACCTCGACGACGTGCGGCAGCATCACGTTCAGCTCTTCGAAATAGGTCGCGTGGTTGACCGGCGCGGACATGACCACGACCGTGAGAAAGTTTCCGAGGAGGCAGCCGAACAGCGCGATGATCGCCGACGCGACCGCGAAGCGCCCATCGTGGCCGCGCCCGGCCAGTCGAACCGCATACGCCACCGCGAAGCCGACGCCGACCGCCATGAAGCCGATCTGGAAGCTGGTCGCCGCGGTGATGGCCGCCCAGGCGACCGCCGATATGACGGCCGCAGCCAGGCCGGCCACGATGCCGAGCGGGAGATTGCCGTTGTCGACCGATTCCGAACTGAAAGCTTGCATGCCGCCTGCTTCGGCTGTGCCGTCTCCCCTCCCCCGCTAGCGGGGCGGACGAACGGCGCCGCGAAGGCGTCCGGGCAATGAGCGACCTGCGCGTATATACGATCGATGGCGGCGTCATCGAGACCGTCGAAGACTTCTACAACGAGATCGAACGAGTGGTGATCCCGCAACGCCGCTGGCCGCGCGATCTGACCGGGTTCGACGACGTGTTGGGCGGCGACTACGGCACACCCGACGGCGGTTTCGTGCTCAAGATCACCGAGGCGGAGGCGATGGAAGCACGGCTCGGGCACCGGCTCTTCGCGAAGATCGTCGCGATCGCACGCAAACACGGCGAGGGCGGCAAGCGAGCCGCCCACGGCGTCGTGCTCGAACTGGCCTAGTCGTTGCGCTTCACCAGTTGGGGAAAGCGCTTCAGCAGGTTCGCGACTTTTGGCGCGTCGTTTTGGACGATGTACCCGTCGTCGGGATTGTGATCCATATAGTGTTGGTGATAGGCCTCGGCCGGGTAGAACGCGTGGAACGCGACGACCTGGGTGACGATCGGACCGTCGTAGGCATGCCGCTTCGTGAGATTCGCGATATATGCCAGCGACGCCGCACGTTGGGCTGCGGTCGTGTAGAAGATCGCCGAGCGATACTGCGTACCGTCGTCGGGCCCTTGGTGGTCGAGTTCGGTCGGATCGTGCGCGATCAGGAAATACACGTCCAACAGCTGTTTGAACGAGATGGCGCTTGGGTCGTAGGTGATCTTGATCGATTCCGCGTGCCCGGTCGCGCCGGTGCTGACGACCTCGTAGTGCGCCGTCATAGCCGCGCCGCCCGAGAACCCGACCGTCGTATCGGTAACACCGCGTAGCCGTTCGAAGACGCCTTGCATGCCCCAGAAGCATCCGCCCGCGAGGACGATCGTCTGGGTCGCCGGCGCCGCGGGCGCGGCGGCCGGAAGCAGAAGAGCCAGAAGTGCGAGAGTGAGGATGCGTGCGATAGACTTCATGCCCCTATAACGCACGCCGACGCCGGATTGGATGCCTAGCGTACGGCTAGCTCGGTAGCGCGCGCCTCGACCAGCGTGGTGGTGTGCTTGGTTGCTACGGCAACGAATGCGACCGCGAGCACCGAGAGCAGGGCGGCATCGTCGAGCAACCCCAGGACCGGGATGTCGGCGAAGATGTCGAGGGGCGAGATGATCAGCAGGGCAGCTGCGCCGGCGCCCCATTTCAGGAGTCCCGGGACGCGCGCGTCGCGCATCAGGGGCAGAACTCGGAAGAGGCTGGTTTTCGCCTTGCCGAGGGTGCGGAGAAGCTTCATGCCTCCTGGTACCCATCCGGCCCGGCAAAGTTACGGGCGCCTGGGCGCGAAGGGTCGGGTATGAGCACCGAGTTCATCGCGACCGCCTTTGCGACGGCGATCACGATCATCGACCCGATCGGGATGATTCCGCTCACCCTCTCGGCGACCGCCCATGC
>JBEPVY010000165.1:0-4934 GCA_041690835.1 Vulcanimicrobiota bacterium
GCGCAACTGAACGCCCTCGCCGGGCCGGCGCATGCGAGCGAGACGTACGATCGCGATGCGCTCCGCGCCGCCTGGTTGCCGGTGGTACGGCGCCTGGGCGACACCTGGGATCCGAATGTCGGACGCTACAAGCGCTCGATCTTCGATCCGTTCATGACCGCGACCGGCACCAGCGGCTTCATCAACCCGCTCACGCTCGAGTCGCAACTCGCCTCCGACGTGCTCTGGTTCGAAGAGCCGTTCGATCTCTCGCACGAATGGTCGCATGCCGCCGCCTATGCGCGCGAAGACGAAGCCAACTACATCGCGGTCGTGACGTGCATCCGTTCCAAGGATTCGGCCATCGCCTACTCCGGCTGGATGGAGCTCTTTCTCTATCTGCCGCCGCTGCCGAAATACGACCCCAAGGCGTTCGCGCCGCTGGTCTGGGGCGACTTCGCCGCGCTGCGGGCGCGCAACGCCAAGCATCTGAACCTCTCGCTCTCGCGCTTCACCTGGCGCGCCTACGGCGCGTACCTCAAGAGCAACCATATCGCCGGCGGCGTCACGAACTACGATGAGGTCACGCGCCTGTTCCTAGCCGTCCCGCTCGACGCAGACGGGTTGCCCGCACTCCGCTAGCCACGGATCGGCCACATCTTCGCATCCGCACGGTCATCCCGAGCGCGTATGCTGGTGCCCATGTTCGATGTAGCCGATTCTCTCGCGCCAGCCCTGCGCGGCGCCCAGCAACGTCTCGACGACGCCGCATCGCAGACCGCCCACGCCAATGCGACCGGCACCGGCACCGACGCCGCCATGACCGCGACCGCGCGAGCCGCACTCTTCAGCGAAGCGCTCCTCGCCACGTTGCACGCGCGCCTCGCCGAGGTAAAAGCCGCCGCAAAATCGTAACCCGGACGGATGTTCCGTCGCCTCTCGGCCTTCCTCGGACTCACGCGCGAGCCGCGGGTGCTGCTCTCCGAACGCACCTTCGAGCCCGCGGACCATCCGTTGCGCGCGGCATTCGACGAACGATATCTCGCGATGCGCGCAGCGATGGCCTCGGGCGAACGCGGACCGATAGCAGAATTGCTTGCACCGGACTTCACGAGCGTCGATGCTATGGGACGCACGTCGGGGGCCAAGGCGATGATCAACTCCGTCCTGGGCTTGAAGATCGATCGTTCGAAGCGTTTTGCAAAGACGACGATCGTCGAAGTGGAGGTCGCCGATGATGTTGCCCGTCTCTTGCAACACTATCGGATGGTCTCGGCTCCGGATGCTCCGCCGTCGATGCCAAGAATGGTACAGGCGCTTTCGCGCGACAGGTGGCGCCTGGTCGACGGAACGTGGCTACTCGAACGAACCGAGACGTTGGAGACCGAGGCGATCGCGGGGAGCGGCCGACACGTCTACCGGACCCGCTCGTTAAAGAAACGGTAAATCTTCGGAGCTTCTACGCTCATGTCCATCCGGTATCGTGGATGCATGGATGGAATGGAACTCTTGGGCACCGCGGCAAGCGGCATGGAGGCGCAGCGGTCTGCGCTCGATGTTGCGGCGCGCAACGTCGCCGCAGCGGAAGCGGCCGGGCCGCGCGGGTCGTATCTTCGCGAGGTCCCCGCCTTTCGTGTCGACGGCGAAGGCGGCGAGACGCGCGTCGCATTCGTCGGTACGCATACCGAGCGCGGCGTCAACGTGGACGTCGTGCAAGAGATGCTCTCGGTGATGAACGCGTCGCGCGCCTACGACGCGGATGCCTCGCTCTTCGACGTCGGGAAACGGCTCGCGTCGGCGACCATCGATCTCGAGCGTCTGCCGTGAGAGTCGAGGCGCTGCTCCCTGACGCGGCCATCGCCCCTGCCGCTCCGCCCGCGCTTCCGGATGCTTTCGCCCGTGCGCTCGACGGCGTCGCCGCGACCCTCGGCGATGCGACTCGCGCCGAGGATGCGTTCGCGGCCGGGCGTGGCTCGTTGCAGGACGCCGCCTACGAACGGGCGCGCGCCGATATCGCGATCTCGGTCGCGACCGCCGTCGCCGGACGCACCGCGCAGGTCGTCCAGTCGCTTCTGAGCATGCAGGTCTAGCGTGCTCGCGAGCGCGCTCTCGCGTTGGAACGCGCTGTCGCCGCGCGTTCGCGGCGCTTCGACCTTCGCGGTCGTCGCGATCGTGCTGGTCACGATCGTGGTCGGCGTGGTCGCCGGCCGCCCACACGTGGCGCTCTTCGCGACGCCGTTGCATGCCGAACAGGTCGCCGAGGTCCAGGAGCGACTGGCCTCGTGGAACGTCGCATTCGTTCCGTCGTCCGACAACGTCACCGTCGATGCCTCGCAGCGAAGCGATCTGCTCTTGCGGCTCTCGCTCGCCGGCGTTCCGCACGCGCACGTCGCGAGTAGCGGTGAGACGCTCGCCTCGATCGGCGCCTTGACGCCGCAGGCGGTGATCGACGCACAGACGCGGGCGGGCCTAGCGGGGGATATCGAACTCGGCTTGCGCGGCGTGGCGGGCGTCGACGACGCGCAGGTGATCGTGGCGCCGGCGCGGACCGCGACCTTCGCCGACGAGACCGGCGCGGGCGCGACCGCGAGCGTTCGCCTCCACGTCCGCGACGGCGCACGCCTCTCGCCCGAAGCGATCGAAGGCATCCGGCGCTACGTCGCGGCCGGCGTCCCGGATCTGGATCCGGCCCGGGTCACCATTCTCGACGACGCCGGCATCGCGCTCGACGGAAGCGCCGCCGGCGACGATTCGACCGATCTGCAGACCTCGCTGCAATCCGCGCTGGACTCGGCGTTCGGCGCGGGCGCGACGATCGTGCGCGTGCGCACCGAGCGCGACCCGCGCGCGCAAGCGACCCACGTGACTCGCGATGCACCGCTCGGCGCGCTCTCGCTCTCCGGGACCGACGAGAGCTTTCGCGGCGACGGGCATCGCTACGAGAAGCGCGAGCGCACCGAGCAGCGTGGCGACGAACGGCGCGACGTCACGACTACCCAATCGCCCGGCCGGCTGGCTCGCCTGAGCGTGGCCGTCTTCGTGGACGCGTCGCGCGATCTGGATATCGCGGCGATCCGCGCGCTCGCCGCCGCTACCGTCGGCATCCAACCGCATCGCGGCGATACGCTCGGGGTCGAACCGGTCGCCTTTTCGCGCGAGCGGGCCACGCGCAAAGATGGCTGGTGGCTCGCGTACGGCGCCATCGTTCCGCTGCTGCCGGCGCTCGCGATCGCCCTCGCAGCTCTGGCGGGACTCCGCTTGGTGTTGCCGCCGCTGCGATCGGCCGCCAAGCTGCTGATCGAACGGACGAGCATCGCGCGGACGCGCGAGGCGGTTCGGGGCTTTGCGCCCGCCCACGTCGCGAACGTGTTGCGCGAGGAACCGCCGCACGCCGCGGCCGCGATCATCAGCGCCCTGCCGGCCGCGACGGCGGCGGCCGTTTTGGATCTCTATCCGGCCGCCGAGCGGGCCGCGATCGTGCGGCGAATGGCGCGCCCGCGTTCGCCGTTGATCCCGGATGCCGGCGAGGTGATCGACCGTGCCTGACGGATTCGTCTCGCTCGCCGATCTGCTCCGAAGGCCGTACGAGCCGGTCGTGCCGGAACCGGAACACGCACGTGCATCGGTGGAAGAAGCGGTCGCACGCGTCGACGAGAGCGCTGACCGGAGGTTGCGCGCGCGGCTGGCGATGCCGTGCGGGTTCGGCCGCGCGTTCGATGCGAACGGCGCATCGCTCGACGATGGGCCGGCGCTCGGGTTGAAGTTCGATATCGCGAACGTGCCGTTGCCGCTCGAACGGAGCGGGCTCGACCGGCCGCTCTGGACCGGCGTGCGCGCGATCGACGCGTTGCTCACGATCGCGCGCGGGGCGCGGGTCGGCATCTTCGGCGCGCCGGGAACCGGCAAGAGTTCGCTGATCGAAGCGATCGCGCACGGCACGAGCGCGGATGCGCTGGTGGTGGCCCTGGTCGGCGAGCGCGGTCGCGAAGCCGAACGCTGGATCCGCGGGCTCGACGAACGGACCGTCGCGATCTGCGCGACCGGTGATCGCGATGCGTTCGAGCGCGCGCGCGCCTGCGAGGCGGCCTTCGCCCACGCGCACGCCCTTCGCGCGCGCGGTCTGCACGTGTTGCTGGTGGTCGATAGTCTCGCGCGTTATGCCAACGCGCTTCGCGAACTCGCGATCGAGCGCGGCGAAGCGACCGGCCGCGGCGGCTTTCCGCCCTCGGTCTTCGCCCGGATCGCCAAGACGGTCGAGAGCGCGGGGGCGCTCGAATCCGGCAGCGTCACCCTGATCGCAAGCGTGCTCGACGACGGCGACGAGCGCGACCCGGTCAGCGATGCCGCGCGTTCGCTGCTCGACGGGCACCTCGCGCTCTCACCGGAGCGGGCCCGCGCGGGGCGTTTCCCCGCGATCGACGTCCTGGCCAGCGCGAGCCGGACGATGAACGCGGCCACCTCCGCTGGCCACCGAGCGCAGGCCGGCCGGGTCCGGGCGGCCCTGGCGTGGCTCGCTCGCACGAGCGAGGCTCGCTCTCTCGGGATCGCCTCGACGGAGTCGGAGGGCCTGCGGTTTCTGGCGGCCGAAGCCGCAGTCGAAGCCTTGCTCGCTCAAGGACCCGAGCCGGAGTCGCCGGCCGGGACGCTCGCGAGGCTGGCCGAAGTTGCCGATACGATAGGGGAGTAAGCATGGACATCACCCAGGACATCGCGCAGGTTCAAGCCCGCATCGCCGAGATCACCGGCGCCCCCGCTCCCGGCGCCGACCCGGGCAGTGCGGTCGCGTCCGGCGCCTTCTCGAGTATGGTGCAGGCCGCCATGGACGCCTCGCCCGCACCCGCGGCGACGGCGACCAACGCGCCCGCCATGGTGCCGCCCGCCCAGATCGACCAGCTGGTCGCGCAGAACGCCGGCCGCTGGGGTGTCGACCCCGCGCTGGTCAAGGCGATCATCGC
>JBEPVY010000166.1:0-4861 GCA_041690835.1 Vulcanimicrobiota bacterium
TAGCCTATTCTTGTACGAATTGATCCAATGGGACCATGAACAGGAGGCGGTCTCCCGGTCGGACCTCGTTCTCGAAGTTGTGAATCGGATGGGCGCTTCCCTTGCCCTTCGCGCCCTCGCGCCAGACGTAGAGCGGGATCCAGCGAACCTTGTAGCCGGGGCGCTCGGGCGGCGCCGGCGGCGGCTGATTGGCCTCGCCTTGAACGCGCTCGGCGAGCTGGAACCGACGCACGTACGGCTGGCCGACGAAGACATCGAAGCGCCCGCGGGTCGACTCGAAGCGCGCGAGCCCGGCGATCGTCGGAGCGGTCAGCTCGGTCGTCGAGAACGAGTTGATGTCGAAATGTCGCTGGATCGAGGCTCCGAACGCCAGATCGTCGATGCGCAGGACCACGTTCAGGTCCTCGGCGCCGCGCGCGCGCACGCGCGACCGCGCGCCCAGCGCGGCCTCGAGATTCGCGGTGTCGCTGTTGGTGACGCCGACCAGCGCACGCGCGCGTTCGGGCGCGCAGAACGCGATCGTCTCGTCGTTGGTCGCATCGCCGGTCAGCAGGTCGACCTTGCGGTCGCGCGCGAGTTCGATCAGCAGCGCGCCCGGATTGCGCTCGACCACGACCACCTGTTCGCCCATATCGCGCAGGTAGTCGATCACGAGCGATCCCACGTTGCCCGCACCGCACACGATCACGTGGCCGCTCCGGTGGATGCGACGCAGACCCTGGAGCCGACGCGTCTGGGCGGAGTTGAGCGCGGAGGTCACGGTCGCCGTGAAGACCGCGAAGATCGTGACGCCAGCGAGCATCGCCAGCATCGCGCCGAAGAGCGGGAAATCGACGCCAAGGCTCGTCTTATCCGCGCAATCGTGGCAGGGCGTGATGTCTCCGTAACCGACCGTCGTCATGGTGGTGGTGACGTAATACATCGCCGACGGTATGCTCAGGTGCATCGCGAACGCGAAATAGATGACGAAGGCGAAATACGCGACGATGCTGCCGACCAGCACCGTCCGCAGGATCGGCTCGATGCGCCGGAGCGAGTTCGCCAGATCGTTCCACATCGCACCCAACCGCTCGCGCCGCGACTTCCCCGAACGGCGGGCGGCATCCGGCCACGAATCGCGTAGCGCCGGTGCGGGACCGAAGGTCACGATGCGGTCCTCGATGCCGAGTTTGCGCTCGATCAGGGTGGCATCGTTGTGCGACTCGTCGCCGTGGCAGAGATATGGGACGTCGCCGTTGACGCCGACGATCCGCGCTCCGATATGCGTCTCGGCCTCTGCGACCGTCAGGCCGACCACGCCGTAGTCCGACGCGAGCCGCTCGGAGAAGCCGAAGAGATGGACGGACTGATGTTCGAAGGCACGATCGCGCGCGCTTGGCCGCGCGAGCCCGGCGACCATCGTCTCGAGGGTCGGGAACGGGAGCGCGTACGAGCAGGCCGGGTCGACGGCCGCCGCGGCGTAGGTCGCTGCCGCGTGCGCGGCCGGCGAAATGGCCGTACACTTGTAGCGCAGGCCCTCTTGGATCTTGTGCCCGAGCAACGGGTTGAACTGGCGGAGCGTGATCTGGACCTGATCGTTGATATCGCGCGCAGCCAGCGCGATCCGTAGATTGAGGCGGTCGTCCTGCGAGACGGCGACCAGGCAGTAGTTCTCGCCGGTCCCGCGCGGACGCAGACCGGCTCGCTCCAGGACGCCCGGCTCGGTCGCGTCGTGATTGTGGAAGATAAAGGCATCGCCGAACTCTTCGGCTAGCACGTGCGCCTCGTGGTCGAGCTTGCGCTCGGCGCGCTCGTCGTCGTGATGCCAGATCAAGACGACGCGATGCCCGGCCGTCTTCAATATCTCGCGGCAGATCTCGAACGCGAGGTAGTCGCCGCCGACGACGATAATGAGCGTTTCGGTCGCCATATGCCGCCTGCTTCGCCGTCCGAACCCGGGTTCCGCGCTCCGCATCCGCTCACGGAGCGTCTTATCGCGCACTACCGGGGGCGGGCCGCGGCCCGCGTCCTCGAGGTCGGGACCGGCAGCGGCCGCAACGCAGCCGCTCTGGCTGCCGCCGGCCTGCCGTTCGTCTCGATGGGAGAGTTCGCGCCGATCGCACCGCTCGGGGCCGCCGGAGCGTTCGCCGCCGCCCTCGCGACCCACGCGCTCCTGCATGGCACCCCTGCGAGGATCGCGGCCCGCCTCCTGGAGATCGCGCGCGCGCTCGAACCGGATGGCCGGCTCTACGCGACCTTCGGCTCGACCCGGGACGCGCGTTTCGGCTTCGGCGAGCGGATCGACGAGGCGACCTACGCGCCCCTGGACGGTGACGAGATCGGCGTCGCGCATGCCTTCTTCGACCAAGCGCGCCTACGCACGCTCGTCGAGTCCGCATTCACGATCGAGCGTCTGGACGAACTCCCGGTCGACGAGATCGCCGGCAAGTGGGCGCATCGGAGCCGACCGCTGAGCGGCGCAGTTCATTGGCTGGTGGAAGGGGTCCGGCTCCGTTAGTACCGCTTCATCGAGGTATCGATGCGGCGCGCCCACTCGTCGAGGCCGCCCTCGAGGCTGTAGATATTGGTGAATCCGAGCTTCCCGAGATGGTCGGCTAGCATATCCGAACGACCGCCGCTCTTGCAGATCAGGACGACGTCACGATCGCGCGGCACCACGCCGGTGTCGCTCGCGAGTTGGCGCATCGGCAGGTTGGTCGCATCCGGCAGTGCCGACATCTCCAACTCCCAGGACTCGCGCACGTCGAGAATCGTGAAGTCGGTACGCTCGTTACGCCAGCGCGCCAGTTCGTCGCAGGTGATGTCGGCCACTACTTCTCCGTTCCGATCAGGTCGCGCATGGGGCTGGATGCGTTCGCATAGAGGCGCTTCTCCATACGGCCGGCCAGGAAGGCTTCGCGTCCGGCGCGGGTCGCGTACTTCATCGCCGTCGCCATGCGCACGGGATCCGTCGCAGACGCGATACCGGTGTTCATCAAGAGCGCATCGACGCCCAGCTCCATCGCAAGCGCCGCATCCGAGGCCGTTCCGACGCCCGCATCGACGATCACCGGAACGCTCGCGCGTTCTTTGATGATCCGGATCGAATACGGATTGCAGAGGCCGAGACCGCTCCCGATCGGCGCGGCCAGCGGCATCACGGCGGCGCAGCCCAGTTCTTCGAGCTGTTTGCACGCGATCGGATCGTCGCCGATATACGGCAACACCACGAAACCCGCGGCGACCAACTTTTCGGCCGCCTCGAGGGTGCCGCGCGTATCCGGGTAGAGCGTCTGCGGATCGCCGATCACTTCGAGTTTGATCAGGTCGGTCTCGAGCAGCTCGCGCGCGAGGACGGCGGTCAGGACCGCCTCCTTCGCGGTGTAGCAGCCGGCGGTGTTCGGCAGAATCGTATAACGGGTGCGGTCGATGTAATCGAGC
The DNA here is from genome assembly GCA_041690835.1 of Vulcanimicrobiota bacterium. GTDB lineage: Bacteria > Vulcanimicrobiota > Vulcanimicrobiia > Vulcanimicrobiales > Vulcanimicrobiaceae > JALYSX01. The sequence continues at coordinate 3,421 of JBEPVY010000166.1, forward strand.
ATCGTCTTGCCGCTCGGATCGTCGATATTGATCCGGCGGATCGCGACCGTCACCATGTCCGCGCCGCTGGCCGCGTGACAGGCTTGCATGACGTCCATCGACGGATATTTTCCGGTTCCGACGATCAGGCGCGAACGCAGTTCGCACGTCCCGATCTTCAGCGTCTGGTCGGCCACGATCTACCCTCCGGCGACGGCTTTGATGATCTCGATCCGGTCGCCCGGAGAGATTCTCTCATGCGCCAAGTCGGCCCGCCTGACGACTTCGTCGTTTCGCGCGACCGCGATTCCACGGACGGCGATGCCCAGCTCCTCGAGCAACTGCGCAAAGGTCGCCCCTTCCGCGAGCTCCCGCTCGGTCCCATTCACGCTCACGGTCACGGCGAACGCTCGCTAACGCGCTTCCACGACCGAGAGCCGCCGGTCGACACTACGCACGACGCACGTAAGATCATCGACTTTGACGGTGAGGTGATCGACCTTCTCCTCGAGGTGATCGACCTTCTCGTCAAGGTGATCGACCTTCTCATCGAGATGATCGACCTTCTCCTCGAGGTGCTCGACGCGCGTCTCGACATTGCCGAGGCGCGTCTCAACGGCGGTGAGGCGATACTCGACACGGTCTAACCGGCCATCAACCCCGTCGAAGCGGCTATCGACTCGATCGAAGCGCTTGCCGAAAGCATCGGCTAAGTCGACCACGGCCTCGAGAATTTCGTCGGTAGTTACTGCACTCATGAGCGGAAGCATCTCATACGGGTATGGCCCGGCGGTTTCCTCGATATTGCCGCCGGGTTACATGCCCGTATAGACCGGACCCTCGCCGCCCTGGGGCGGGACCCAGGTGATGATCTGATAGGGGTCCGCGATATCGCACGTCTTGCAATGCACGCAGTTGGTGAAGTTGATCTGCAATCGGCCCTCGACGACGCCTGCGGCGTTCTTCTCGAACAGCGGTTCGTAGACGGCCGCCGGGCAGAAATACTCGCACGGATTCCCGTACTCGACGGTGCAGCGATCCCGGCAGATGTTGGTGTCGGCGACGTGCAGATGGCAGGGCTGATCCTCTTCGTGCATCGTGCCGCTGTTGAAGACATCGGTGAGCTTGTCGAACGTCAACACGTTATCGATGGTCGCGCGGGGGCTCGGCGTCGGCTTGTAGCCGGCCTTCTCCATGCGCTCGTAACCGGCTTCGCCCGCAAGCCGCTCCTTCACGCCGAAGCCCCGCCCGCCCGTAAACGTCGCGAGCCCCGCGTTCAGCATGCCGGGAATCAGACCGCCCGCAAAGCCTTGATGGAAGTTGCGCGCGGTCCGCAGTTCCGCATACGCCCACGAGCCCTTGAAGCGCGTCTCGAACGCCGAAAGCGCCGCAGCGCCGAACGCGTCGGCCTGCAAGGCATCCCAGGCCGTCTCGGCCGCCATCGCGCCGGACTTCATCGCCA
>JBEPVY010000167.1:0-4853 GCA_041690835.1 Vulcanimicrobiota bacterium
GCGCGATGCTCGACGTGTTGCGCGCGAATCTCGAAGGCGTCACGTTCGAATCGCCGGTCGTCGGCCTGCGCGTGCGCGCCCTCCGGCTAGAAGAAGCCGGCGAATCGCTGCCGCTCTTCCGGAGCGCCGACGATCTGGATCCGCAGACGATCGCGGTCACGCTCGCGCGTCTGGAAGCCGCGCTCGGCGAACCGGCCCGCCAGGCCCGCGGCGTTCGCGCGTACGCCTTGGAAGAACAGTTCGCCTACGACCCGTTCTCGATGCCGAGCAACGATACGCCGCCGACACCGTTCAGCGCGATGGTGGTGCCGCAGTTGCAGTTGCTGGAAGTCCGCGAGATCGCGGTCCGGCTGGCGGCCGGTGCGCCGGCGTTCGTCGGCTCGCCGCCGCGTGCGGTGCTCGAATGTACCGGTCCGTGGCGGATCGAGGAGAACTGGTTCTCGGTGCCGCTGGTCCGCGACGAATACGACGTCCTGCTCGACGGCGGCGCGCTCTACCGCATCTATCGCCAAGGGCAGAAGTGGTATCTGCGAGGCTCCTATGATTGAGGCCGTACCGGACGTCAGTCCGTGCGAGCGGTTTCAGCGGGCGGCGGCGGCCTGGCTCGGGAGCGGCGAGATGGATCGTACCAAGCATTTGCTCTCGCCGCTCGAGGAGTTCGCCGGCTTCAATTTCGGCTTCGTCTACCTGATGCGGATCGACGCACGCGCCGTCAAGATCGGCTTCTCCGAACATCCGACGCGGCGTCTGCGCGAACTCCGCCCGGAGTACGGCGAAGGCTTGCGCCTGCAGGCCTGCTTCATCGGCGAGCCCGAGGCCGAACGCGAAGCCCACCGCCGCTTCGCCCACCTGCGCGTCGAGAACGAGCGTTTTCTGCTCGCGCCCGCGATCGAGACGTACTTCCGGGCCGAACGCGAACGCATGCGCGACCGGGTTCGGGCGATGCATCTCTGCTCGGGCGATTGCCCGCAACTGATCAAGTCGCTGGACTTGCGCATGCTGCGCGCCTGGCTCGCGCGCTAGCGCGCGTCGATGGGATGCGCGGCTATGCCGAACTGCATGCGTGGTCGAATTTCACCTTTCTGGAAGGCGCCTCGCATCCCGAAGAGCTGATCGCGCGCGCCGCCGAGCTAGAATTGGCGGCGATCGCGCTGACCGATCGCGACGGCCTCTACGGTGCGGTCCGGTTCGCGAGCGCCGCTCGCGCGAACAAGGTCGCGGCCATCGTCGGCTGCGAGTGCACCTACGAAGACGGCGGCCGCGTGGTGCTCTTGGTCGAGAACGCCGGCGGCTATGCGAATCTTTGCGAACTGATCTCGGTCGCGCAGATGCGCGGAGCCAAACACGACGCGCGCCTGCGGATGGACGACTTCGCCGGCCGCGCCGACGGCCTGATCGCGCTCTCGGGTGGCGCGCTCCCGACCGAGGCGGCGGTCGCGGCCATGCGCGAGCATTTCGGAGAACGGTACTATCTCGAACTCCAGCATCATCTGACGGATGAGGATGCGGAGCGTTGCGAACGGATCGTGGCGCTCGCCCGGCGGATGCGGATGCCCTACGTCGCGACCAACGCGGTCGCGTATGCGAACAAGGTCGATGCGCAGCTCGGCGACGTGCTCGCCTGCGTCAAGCACAAGACGAATCTGGTGCAGGCTCGCACCGAGATGCTGCTCCGCCCGAATGCCGAGTATCACCTCAAAGATGGGCGCGCGATGCGCCGGGTCTTTCGCGCCTATCCCGAGGCGATCGAGGCGACCCTCGAGATCGCCGCGCGTTGCGCGTTCCGGCTGGAGCGCCAGACCGGGCAGTTTCCGCTCTTCCCGGTCCCCGAAGGTACGACGCGCCAGCGCTACTTACGCGAACTCGTCGCGCAAGGTGCGGCCGGTCGATACGGTATGCCGTTGCCGTCCAACGTCGAGCGGCAGTTGGAGTACGAACTCGGGATCATCGCTAAGGTCGATCTGGCCGGCTACTTCCTGATCGTCTGGGATATCGTACGCGCGGCCGCGGAGTTGGGAGTGCTCTGTCAGGGGCGCGGGTCGGCGGCCAACTCGGCGGTCTGCTACGCGCTCGGCATCACCGCCGTCGATCCGGTCGGGATGGATCTGCTCTTCGAGCGCTTCATGTCCGAGGAGCGGCAAGAGATCCCGGATATCGATATCGACTTCGCGCACGAAGATCGCGAGAAGGTGATCCAGTACGTCTACGAGCGTTACGGCCGGAGCAACGCGGCGATGGCGGCCGAGGTGATCACCTATCGCACCCGCTCGGCGATCCGCGACGTCGGCAAGGCGCTCGGTCTGACGCTCGATCAGGTGGATGCGGTCGGCCGCGAGTACGACGCGCGCGAGTCGCTCGCCGGCGCGATGGGCGTGGAAGCCGAGACCGGCTCGCACTTGACGGATGCGGTGCGCAAACGTCGCGACCTGGATGCGGGCTCCAACATCTACGCCTCGCGCACCCAGGCGCGCATGACCGCACCCGATCCGGATCCGCAGATCGCGCCGCCGGTCCGGGGCGAGATCGCCGAGCGGCTCTACGCGTTCTGTCGCCGGATCGACGGCTTTCCGCGTCACATGGGGATCCACTCCGGCGGCATGGTGATCACCCGCGATCCGCTCGTGCGGGTCGCGCCGGTCGAATGGGCGAGCATGCGCGATCGGACCATCATCCAATGGGACAAAGACGATCTCCAAGAGCTCGGCCTCATCAAGATCGATCTCCTCGGCCTCGGCATGCTCGCATTATTACGCGAAGCCTTCAGCCTCCACAAACGCGTTCAGTCCTACACCGCCCGCCTCGGAGTAGCTTCGGCGGGAGTGGAGCGTCGGGACGGGGACGTTGGTGAAGCAGGCGCGTGCGACAGAGCGGAGCCTGGAGGAGGGCGGAGCGACAGAGCACACTCCACCCGCGCGCACGAGGCGCGCCCCCGCCAGTCTGAACCAATGTCCCCGTCCCGACGCTCCACTCCCGCCGAAGCGGTGCTAGCCCTCCACACCATCCCCGCCGACGACCCCGCGACCTACGCGATGATGCAGAAGGCCGACACCATCGGCGTCTTCCAGATCGAATCGCGCGCGCAGATGTCGATGCTCCCGCGCATGAAGCCGACCTGCTTCTACGACATCGTCCTGCAGGTCGCGATCATCCGTCCGGGACCGATCCAAGGCCAGATGGTGCATCCGTTCCTACGCCGGCGCGCCGGCTTGGAGCCGGTCACCTATCCGCACCCCAAACTCAAAGCCGTACTCGAACGCACGATGGGCGTGCCGCTCTTCCAAGAACAGGGCATGCGTCTCGCGATCGAAGCGGCCGGCTTTTCGCCCGGGCAAGCCGATCAACTCCGGCGCGCGATGGGCCACAAGCGCTCGCACGAACGGATGCGCGAGATCTATCCGATGCTGATGGACGGCATGGTGCGCAGCGGGATCGATCGCGAGGCGGCCGAGCAGCTCTTCGGGATGCTCGAGGGCTTCGCCGATTACGGCTTTCCGGAATCGCACGCCGCCAGCTTCGCGCTGTTGGCCTACGCATCGGCGTACGTGAAGTGTCACTTCCCGGCGATCTTCGCGGCCGCGATCCTGAACGTGCAACCGATGGGGTTCTATTCGACCGAAGTGCTGGTCAACGACGCCAAGCGCCACGGCGTCAAGGTGAAATCGATCGCCGTCAACGCAAGCGAATATCGCTCGTTCGTCGATCCGAGCGGTGCGTTGCAGCTAGGCTTCCATCTCGTACGCGGCTTGGGCTCGGGTCAGACCGAGCGTTTACAGGCGGCGCTGGATGCGGGCCCGTTCGAGAACATCCTCGCGTTCGCACAACGCACCAAGCTGGAGAAGGATGCGATGGAGAACTTGGCCGTCTCGGGCGCGTTCGATCCCTGGTTCCGCTCGCGACGCGAAGCGATGTGGGCGCTCCGCGCGCTCGACGAGCGCGAAGCTCGCGGCGAACTCGGCAAGCTGATGGACGTGCACGAACCGAAGGCCGAGTTCGAAAAGGTCTCGTCGAGACTGCAGACCGCCTTCGATCTCTGGTCGACCGGCGTCACCCCCGGCCCGCAAGCGATCGCGCATCTGCGCGCCGCCCTGCAGAAGCAGAACGTATTGCCCGCATCGCACTTGAACGCAGCGCCGAATCATCTGATCTGCAAGGTCGGCGGCATGGTGATCACCCGCCAACGCCCCGGCACCGCCAAAGGCTTCGTCTTCCTCACCCTCGAGGACGAGACCGGCCTAGTGAACGTGATCGTCCGCCCGGACATCTACGAGACCTACCGCCGCGTGATCCGCAGCTCCAGCACCCTCGTGGTCGAAGGTAAACTGCAGAAGGGGAGCGGGTGCATCGACCTGATCGCGACCAGCATCCACGCCTTCGACGACCAGGGACTCACCGAGGGCGTGCGAGCTCACAATTTTCATTAGGAACAGGACCCGAGAAGTGGGAACTGAACCCGAACCATATGATCTCCGCAATCACTCTGGCTGTTCTCATGACGCGCCGAGTCGATTCGCCGGAACGTTCATGGGTGGATCGGGCTCCACGTACAGTCTCATCGTCCGATTGCATCAACACGATACGCTCGTCGATGGCACGCTGCAGATCTACCGTGGGAAGATCCCCGAAGGTAGGCCGGTACCGATACGTGGGTCTGTCTCCGGACACCGCGCTTCATTGTGGTTCGGACGCGAAGCATGCGGAGCTTCGATCGTAAGGGAAGGTAAGGTAAGCTACCTCCACTTCTACTGTCCGCTGAGCTCGCTCAAGAACATGTCGTTCTTGAAGATCTGAATGCAGCGAACTAGGGATACTCTGAAAAAGCGGCTCGCCTCGCCGCGTAGCCTGTCGGAGTAGGG
>JBEPVY010000168.1:0-4827 GCA_041690835.1 Vulcanimicrobiota bacterium
CGGGCGGTCTCGGCCAACTGGCCGTCGTTGACGATCCGGGCCTTGCGGAAGTTCAGTTCGCCTTCGGGGGCGTCGGGATAGTTCGCATAGAGCCAGTCGGCGGCGACGAAGCCGAGCACCGAATCACCGAGGAACTCGATCCGCTCGTAGGACGGGACGTTCTTCTCGCTCGCGAAGCTCTTGTGGGCGAAGGCCCGTTCGACGAGCGCCAGGTCGCCGCTCTCGCTGGCCTTGACGCCGGCCCGGCGCACGAGCGCCCGCAGACGCCGGCGCTGCGCTTCGCCGCTCAGGAGCTCACGCCGGTTACGACGGTTTGCCGAAGACGATCACGCTGTTGTGACCGCCGAACCCGAACGAGTTCGAGAGCGCGACGTTGACGGTCGCCTTGCGCGCCACGTTCGGCACGTAATCCAAGCGGCAGTCGGGATCCGGGAACTCGTAGTTGATGGTGGGCGGCATGATGTCGTGGTGGACGGCGAGCACGGTCGCGACGCCTTCGATGCCGCCGGCCGCGCCGAGCGCGTGTCCGTGCATCGACTTGGTCGAGGTCACGCCGATCTTGCTCGCGTGCTCGCCGAAGGTCTTCTCGATCGCCTGCGATTCGGCCGTGTCGCCGAGCGGCGTCGAGGTGCCGTGGGCGTTGATGTGATCGACGTCCTCGGGCTTGATCTTGGCGTGCGCGAGCGAGCGGCGCAGCGCGAGGTTGACGCCGTTGCCTTCTGGGTCGGGAGCGACGATATCGTAGGCATCGCCGGACTGGCCGTAGCCCAGCACTTCGGCGTAGATGCGCGCGCCGCGGGCCCTTGCGTGTTCGTACTCCTCGAGCACCAGCACGCCGCAACCCTCGCCGAGCACGAAGCCGTCGCGCTCTTTGTCGAACGGGCGGCTGGCGCGCGTCGGATCGTCGTTGCGCGTCGACATCGCTTTCATCGAGCAGAAGCCGCCGACCGCGAGCGGCGAGATGGCCGACTCGGATCCGCCGGTGATCATCGCGTCCGCATCGCCGTACGCGATATAATTGTAGGCGACCACGATCGCATCGTTGGCCGACGCGCACGCGCTGCCGGTGGAGAAGAACGCGCCGCGGTAGCCGTAGGCCATCGAGATGTTGGCCGGCGCCGCGTTGCTCATGAGCATCGGGATGAAGAACGGCGAGGTCTTGGACCAGTTGCCGACCTGCTCGGCCTTGAGCGATTGCTGCCAGAACGTGATGATGCCGCCGATGCCGGTCCCCATGACCGACCCGACGCGTTCCTTGAAGTCCGCATCGTCGGGGAGCTTCGCATCCTCGATCGCCTCTTTGGCGGCGACCATCGCGAATTGCGTGAAGCGATCCATGCGGCGCGCTTCCTTACGCCCGAGCAGGTCTTCCGGATTGAAGTCTTTGACCTCGCCCGCGATCTGCGTGGTGAAGGGGCTCGCATCGAAGGCCGTGATCGGCGCGATGCCCGACTCACCGGCGACGATGCGGCGCCAGAATTCCTCGTGGGTGTTGCCGATGGGGGTCACGGCGCCGAGGCCCGTGACGACGACGCGTCGTTTGCTCAAGACTTCTCGAAGATACGGCGGCCCTGGCACGTCCCCTCTCGCGAAGCGGGGGGCCGAGGGCCTTCGTTCTTCCCTTCTGACCGTCGCAGCCGCACTCACGGCCGCTTCGGTTGCCGCTCCGGCCCCGGGCCAACACCTTTCCCCGAAGCACTCCTAACGGTACGCGAACCCGGACGCAGAGCTCGTCATGGTCGTATTCGCACCCGCGATGGTCGCGAGGGGTGCGACGTTGCCGGTCGCTCCGGCCGCGAACTTGAGGATCGACGACGGACCCGTTCCGACGCTGCTCGACTGGAGGACGTACATGTTGCCCGAGCCGTCGAGGACCATGTTGGTCGGACAGAGCAACCCGGTCGCCGCACCCGCGAGCGTCGCCGTCGGCGCGGCGGCGCCCGTCGCACCTGCCGCATAGAATCGGATCGCGTGCCCGGGACAATCGGCGACCAACACGCGCCCGGTCGAATCGAGGATCGCTCCGACGTTCTCTGCTCCGACGTTCGTGAGGTTCTGCAAGGGGGCGACGTTCCCGGTCGCGCCGGCCGCGAAGACCATCACGTGAAGGAACTCGCTATCGACGAGCTTGCCGCTCGTATCGAGGTAGAGCAGGCCGGGACCGGTCGTCTGCGTGAGAGCGCCCGCGATCGTCGCGGTCGGCGCCACGTTGCCGTTCGCGCCGGCGGCGAACGTCTTGATCGCGTTGTCGCCGAGGTCGCTCGCGTAGATCTTCCCCGTCGGGTCGACCGCGATCGCATCCACGTTCATCAAGGTGGTAGCGGCGCCGGAGATCTGCGACATCGGCGCGGCCGCGCCCAGCGCGCCGATCGCGTACGTGACGATCGACGTGTTCTCGCCGGTCGTCAAGTGCCCCGCGGAATCGAAGCCGACCGAGAAGATATTGTTGAAGTTCGCTCCACCGTTCAGCGTCCCGAGCGGTGCGACGTTGCCGTTCGCGGCCGCGTCGAAGGCCGTAACCGTGCTGCCGGTCCCGACGTAGAGCGTATGCGCCGGCACGGCCGGCGGGTTCGGATTGCCCCCGGCCCCCGCGCTGCCGTTGCATGCCGCAAGGGTGGCGACCAGAGCGAGCGCGAGCGCGCGCGATGACGTTGCGATGTTCATGGGTGCATCAGTACTCCGTTGAAGGTCCCGTATTCGAGAGTGTGAGAGCCGTTCTGGTCGCGCACCATCACCTCGATGGGGCGATGTTCGACATCCATGCGAACGGTCGTGATGGAACGCGTGACGTCGCTGCCCGAGACGATCCTGTAGGCGTGCAGCGAGAGGCCGAACTTGGTGAGCTTGCCGGAATCGGAGATGGTCGCCAGCTTGAGCGGCGAGCCGGCGACGCCGCCCATCGAGCAATAGTCGATAAGCGCGAACGTCGGCGCGTCGAGGCCGGCCATATCGCGCGGTCCGTATGTCGGGCTCTTCCCGTTTCGGAAATCGATGCGATAGCGTCCGCCACCGAGATAGGCGACGTAGTCCGACCCGGCGGCATCGTGCACGCTGCATCCGTAGGTGTGTTGCGCGGCGATGGACGATCGCATCGAGATGATCGCGGCTAGGGCCGCTGCGGCTGTACTCATTGTAGGGCTACTCCTGCTGGACAGATGAAGCCGGTGCGGTCCCCGGCGATGATGCGGCGCGGCCCGGCGTTTCCGTCCGCGTGCGGAGCGAAGACGAGGACGTTCTTGCCGCTCGCGTTGGCGACGTAGATCGAACCGTCGGGCGCGACTGCGACGCCCTGGGGCACGTTGAGGGCGGTCTTCGAACCCGCGATCCGGCGCAACGGGGCGACGTTGCCTGAGGCGCCCGGCGCGAAGATCGAGACGGCCAGGCCGGACTCGTCGGTGACGACCAGATCGCCGTCCGCATCGAACGCGAGCGCGCTCGGACCCTTGAGACCGGTCGCCGCGCCAGCGATGATCGCACGCGGCGCGACGTTTCCGCTCGCGTTCGCATCGAAGATGAGAATCGAGGCGTTGCTGTTCGCGACGTAGATCGTTCCGTCGGCGGCGGCGACGGCCGCACGCGGAAAGGTCGCGGTGGTCGCGCTTCCGGCAATCGCACCGGCGGCGCTTCCGTCGGCGCCGAACGTCGCGATCGTTCCGTTCATCCCGGGCGCGATGGTGCGGCCGCTCGCGTCGACCGAGACGGCTTGCGCGGAGCCCGGCTTTGCGGAGACGACCGTAGCGGCGGCATTCCCGGATGCGTCGGCCGCGAAGCGCAGGACGCCGGGACCGCCGCTATTATTGCTCACCCAGATCCCGTCGCCGTTCGCCGCGACGCTCGCCGGATGCACGAGTTGCGTCGCCCTTCCCTCGATCGTCCAGGCCGGCTTCACGTTTCCGAGCGCTAGCGAGAAGAACGCATCGACCCGTCCGGAACAACGATCGGCGACGTAAAGCGTCGTCGGAGGCAGGCTCGACGCTGCCGACGGGGCAGGCGATGCCTGCGACTGCGCGGGCGATTGCGTCGGAGCCGTAGCCGCGAGCGTTGCGGTTGCGGTTGCGGTAGCGGTTGCGGTTGCGGTTGCGGTTGAAGCGGCGTTCCCGCTACAGCCGGCCGCTAACGCGAGACCGGCGAGCCATGCGATACGAGCCTTCACGCTTTCAACCTCACGGCATACACCTTTTTCGCGAACCCGAGTTGGACGAGAAAGGCCTGGTACGAGCCGCCATCGATCGCCGCGTCGGCGCACGCGTCGTAGCCGGCGATCGCGGCGGCCGTCTCGTCGCCCTGTTGGATCAGCGCTTTGAGCTCGGCGACCGAGATATCGGCGAACTGAGCGTCGGCCTCTTGATCGAAGTGCTGGAGCACGCTCAGGATCTGTTGGGCTGCTTCGTTCGCGTCGGCGGCTCCGGGTTTCGCACCCACGCGAAAGGCGACGAACGCGCCGGTCACGTTGGTGGCGAAACCGGCCGCCTCTTGGTAAGGCTTCGCGGTGGTCTCGACGCTACCGTCGACGCGTCCGCAGTTCGCGTGGTCGACCGTCAATGTGAAGTACGTGGGCCACGTCAGGTCGATGGCATAACCGGGCTTCGCACCCTGCACTTGCGTATGCATGACGCCGGTCACCGGGAGCTCGCCACCGCCGGTCGGAGCCGATGCGGCGCCGAACAGATGCAGCGGGTTGTTGCTCTTGTAGGTGAAGACGCCGCTCAGGTGCTCGCCATGGACGACCTCGTCGCCTTGGGTGGTCAGCGTGCCCCCCACGACACCATCCTGCCCGACGACCAGATCGAACGCGAACGTCCCATGGCCGACGACGCTCACCTGTTC
>JBEPVY010000169.1:0-4807 GCA_041690835.1 Vulcanimicrobiota bacterium
GTCGTGCTCGGCACGCATCTGGTCGCGCTCGATCCGTTCGAGTGGACGATGCGTCCCGCGATGCTGCTCGACGCCATCCAGAAGTATCGTGCCACGTTCACGTGGCTACCGAACTTCGCGTTCTCGCACCTCGTCAACGGCGCGCGAAAGACGGGGAGCTGGGACCTCTCGAGCGTACGCGCGTTCATCAACTGTTCGGAGCCTTGCAAGGCGGCCACGTTCGCGCGCTTTGCCGAGCGGTTCGCATCGTGTGGCGTTCGCGCCGAGTCGCTTCAGGTCTGCTATGCGATGGCCGAGAACGTGTTTGCCGTCACCCAAACGCCGCTCGGGCGAGCACCAAAAACGGTTGCGGCCGACGGCTTCGCGGAGGGCGTCGTCTCGTGCGGTCCGCCGCTCGCCGGCGTCGAGTTGGATATCCGCGACGGAGAGATCTGCATCCGCAGTCCGTTCCTGTTCGACGGCTACTACCGGCTCCCGGAGAAGACCCGCGAGAAGCTGCGCGACGGCTGGTATCACAGCGGCGATCTCGGGTTCATCCGCGACGGCGAACTCTACGTCACCGGGCGGATCGACGACATGCTCATCGTCGGCGGGCGGAACTACTTCGCCCACGAGATCGAGGCAGCCGTCAACGACGTCCCGGGCGTGCTCCCGGGCCGCAACGTGGCCATCGGCGTGAACGATTCGCGGACCGATGCGACCGTCGTCGTGGTCCTCGCGGAGTGCGCCGAAGGCACCGAGCCGGAGGCGCTCTCGCGGGCCGTGCGCGCCGAGGTGGCCGAACGCATCGGCCTGGCTCTGCATGCAGTAGTCCCGCTCGACCGGGGGGAAATGGTCAAGACCACCAGCGGGAAGATCAGCCGCGTCAAGAATCGCGAGCTCTACCTTGCCGGCGGGTTTGCCATCGGGAGGGCGAGTCGATGACCGACGAAAGCACCAATTTGGACCGCGTAACGGACGTCATGCGAAGCGTGTTCGCCCTGCCGAATCTCGTCGTGACGCGGGCCACCAGTAGCGCCGACGTCGACGGCTGGGACTCGCTCTCGCACTCGCTCTTCATCCTCGGCGTCGAAGACGAGTTCGGGGTCGATCTCCCGCTGGATCGGACGTTCGAACTGAAGGACGTCGGTGAACTGGTCGACCTGCTCGAAACCGCCGGGGCCGCCTGATGGCGAAACGCAAGACGATCCGCCTGGTCGGCGACGTCCAGGCCGAAGCCGTCGCGCAGGTCCTGCGACGGATCCCCTCCGTTACGGACCGGTACGACGTCGAGTACGAGCACTCGAAGACGGCCGAGCCGAACGCCCTCGCTACGAACGGGAAGCGGATCACGTTTCCGCTCCTCCGGCTCGAACTGCTGTGGCCGTTGACGTGTGCGAACGAACGGAACGCTCCCGAGCCGGGGCTCCCGCACGGACGCTTTCCGTATGGCGATAAATTCGTCTCGGCGTGTCTCGCGAAGAACGTCTCGGCGCATCAGATCCTCGGCCTCTGCACCAGCGGCAAGTGGGGCGCGAACTGGCCGGATCTCGACGAGACCTTCCGGATCGAGAGCCGCCGGCTCACGGCAGGGGATGCCCGCTGCGACGTCAAGATCGGCTCCTTCGTGCTCAAACGGTTTCGCTCCGAGCGTCTTTTCTGGACGGTCGATCATCCGACCGATGCGCTCCTGATGGAGTTGACGAAACGCCTGCTCTCGGCGGCCGGCCTGATCGAGACTCCGAGCGCCGTGGAGAACGCCTTCGCACCCGCCGGTGCCAACGGGCTGCTGGGTGTCTACGCCGTCCCGGTCCATCCGCACGTCGCCGCGCATTTCGCCCTTGCATGGTATCGGCCCGACCAGAGCTACCAGGCCTTCGACCGCTCATATACCTACCAAAAGTATTACGAAGCGCTCGTCGCATCGGCCGGATAACGCGCGTCGCTTCGGGTATATAGAACCGCGAGTGCAGACCGTCATCATCTATGGGAATTGCCAAGCGGAGGCGATTACCGCCGTCCTCCAGCGCAATCCGATGCTCTCGGGCCTCTTCCGCTTCGTCTACATGCGCAGCTTCGTCCATCCTACCGATGGGCCGATGGTCCTCCCGGCCGAGGACCTCGAAAACTGCGCGATCATCGCCGAGCAGCATGATCCGCGCACGTTCCCCTATCGCGACCAGCTCCCGGCGGATTGCCCGATCGTCTCGTTTCCGTCCGTGGACTGCAATCTTCTGTGGCCGTTCAACGTCACGAATCCGTTCGACGCACCCGAGCCGCCGGAGTTCCCGTTCGGGCGCTTTCCGTACGGCGACCGCGTCATCGCCGCATGCATCAAGAAGGGCATGAAGGCCGAAGCGATCCTCGAGTACTACCTCGACGGATGGGACGACTACAAGCTCGACATGGATCGCCTCAAGCAGATCGAGTCGGCCCGGCTCCGCGCCCGCGACGCGCAATGCACCGTCAAGATGGCCGAGTACGTGATCGAGAATTTACCGAAACGCCGGCTCTATTGGACCGCGAACCACGCCACCCCGGAGTTGTTGAGCGAACTCACCGTCCGGCTGCTGCGCGCGTGCTTCAACGGCAACGCGAAGATCGAGGCCGAAGCGGACATCGCCGGGACGATCTCGACGTTCTTCGGCCCCCGCGGGCCGCTCGGCATCATCGGCGTCCCGATCCATCCGCGTGTGGCCGAACATTTCGCGCTGGAATGGTACGACCCGAAAGAGCGTCTGCCGTACTACGGCGATCGCACGCTGACGTACCGCCAATACTTCCGAGAGCTGATCGCCGCATCGCTGCGGCGCAAGACGCTGGCGCCGGCCTAAGCCAGCGCGCGTTCGCGCTCGGAGATGCGTCGCAGCATCTCCGTCAGCCGCGGGCCCACCACCGCTTTGCCGAACGGCACGATCGCTTCGGAAGCCCGTGCGTTCATCTCCGCCCACACCTTCGGATCGTCGTACGCCTTGAGGATTGCGGCCGCGAACGCCTTGGCGTCGTTGGCGTGCAAGCATGGGCCGTCTTCGGCAAGATCGAAGCCTTCGGCGGCGACGTCGGTGAGGATCGTCGGCAGTCCGTACGAAAGCGCCTGGCCGACCTTCCCTTTCATGCCGGCGCCGAAACGCAACGGCGCCACGAAGAGGCGCGCCGTCGAGAAGTAGCCGTCGACGTCACGGACATAGCCGGGGACCCGCACGCGGGTCGACTCTAAGGCGCTGATCTCGGCGGGTGGACTGCTCCCGAGGAGCGTGACGCCGATCTCCGGCCGCTTCGCCCACACGAGCGGCATGATCTCGTTACATAGCCACAGGGCCGCATCGACGTTGGGCGTGTGGCTGTATCCGCCGATGAACAGCAGACCCGACGTCTCCTCGTAGCTCTTCTTCGCGAACGCGACCGGCTCGTGGAGCGTCGGAACCACATGCACGTGCTGGATGCCGCGCTCGTTCAGCAGGACGCGCTCGACGTCGGTGACCACGATCGTCGCATCGGCCGCGCGCGCGGCGGCCAACTCCGTCCGTTCGAAGGCCTTCCATTCCGACTCGGCGCCCCCGTGAAGTTCCCACTCCCGGCGTTTGCGCACGAAGTGCAGGTCGATCGTGTCGTAGAGCACCTTCGTCGCATTGTTCCGGCGCACCAGCGGTTCGTACTTCTCGAAGAGTTCGGGGCGGCAGATCCAGGCGAGGTCCAGCATCGGTAATATCTCGTCGAGCGCGGCCTGCATCTTCCGACCGCCGTCGCTATGATGCAGTACGCAGACGCCCAGCTCTTGCAGTTCCGTCGTATATGGCTGGAGCGCCGCGTAGTTATCACCCAGGAAGAACACCTGGAAGTCGCCCTCACGCAGGATACGGATCACTTCCATCAGGCGCGCCGATCCCGCATCCCGGTCGTACATCGGCACGTAGGAATCGACGATCAGGATCGAGGGTCCGTGGCGGATGCGACTGGCCGCGCGCCCGACCGCCTTCGGATCGTTCTCCAGATGCGAATTCAGCGCGAGCGACCACTTGTCGCGGAACTTCGGACGATTGACCTCTTGGAAGCGTTTGGTCCCGGACGAGATGTCCGTTCCCGAGGTCACGCCTTCGTAGTGCACCACTTCGGAGCGCGGCTGGTAGAGCACGCGATATCCGCGATCGCGGATCGCGAAACACAGATCTGCATCCTCATAGTACGCGGGCACGAACTCTTCGGAGAAGCCGCCGATCTCCTCGAAGAGATCGCGCCGCACCAGCAGTGCGGCCCCCGAGCAGTAGTCGACTTCGCGGACGAAGTTGAAGCGCGAATCCGACGGGCTGCCGTTGCGACCGTAGTTCCAGCCGCTCGCATCGCGCCAGATGATGTTTCCGGCTTCCTGTAGCTTGCCGTTGGGATAGATCAGTTTGGCCCCGACCGCTCCGACCGACCTATCGGCCTCGGCGGTGCTCACCAGGTGGTCGAGCCAGGCCGGCCGCACGGTCGTGTCGTTGTTGAGAAAACACACGTAGCGGCCGCGCGCGATCGCCGCCCCTCGATTGCAGGCGCGCACGAAGCCGAGGTTCGTGCCGTTGCGGATGTAGTCGACCCCCGGTATGCGCGTGAGCACCTCGGCGGTGCGATCCGTCGAGCCGTCGTCGACCACCACCACCTGCACGTGCATGCTCTCGAACCAGGTCTCGGCGATCGACTGCAGGCAGCGCATGGTCACCGCGATCTGGTTGAAGACCGGAATGACGACCGTGACGACCGGCTGCTCGTCGCTCGCACGCGCGCGGGAAGCCCAGGCACTGCCTCTTATACACATCTCCGAGCCCACGAGACGGACTCCTATCTCGTATGC
>JBEPVY010000170.1:0-4756 GCA_041690835.1 Vulcanimicrobiota bacterium
GATAGAAGAAGAAGACCAGCCACTTGCCTTTGTAATCCGCGAGCGAAATTTCCGCGCCGAGATCCGAGGCGCCGGTCGCGCCCTTGGTGCTCGGGAGTTTGAAATCGGGAGCCGGTTTTCCAACCTGAGCCAACATCAGTCGAGTTCTCTTTCTGATCAGTCGTATTTGAGGAAGAAGTTGCTTCGCGAGTATATCCCGTTCGCCGTCAAAATGAAAACGACTTTCATAACAGAAGACACCTCTGCGCGTCTTTATGTCGCGTATACTTGACATATAGACGCCTATAGCGTACATTCGGAATATGAACGCACCGAATCCAACCCGCGAAGCTACGCGCCGATATACCGTCGAGATCCTGGTCTGTATGGTCGCCTATTTGGCCATCCTCTTTCCCGCGATCTGGGCGCTCAATAGCGGCATCACCGGGCCGCTTCGCATCGTCATCGCGCTCGCTCCGGTCGTTCCGGTCATCTTCGTCTTCGTGGCCGTGCTGCGATACTTCGCCAAGACCGACGAGTTCGAACGGCGCGTCCTGCTCGAATCGCTCGGCATCGCGGGCGTCATGACCGCACTCCTCGCGGTCACCTACGCTTTTCTCGAAAACGCCGGTCTGCCGCACCTGTCCGCATGGTGGACGTGGGCGGCGTTCATGGGCTCGTGGCTGATCGGCCGGCTGATCGTCTCGCGGTACTACAACGCATGACCAACCGCATACGCGTCCTGCGCGCAGAGTACGACTGGTCGCAGGCCGAGGTCGCCGATCGCCTCGGCGTCGCGCGCCAGACCGTGGTCGCACTCGAAGCCGGCAAATACGCGCCCAGCCTTCCGCTCGCATTCAAGATCAGCAAACTGTTCGGAAAGCCCGTCGAAGATATTTTCGACGCGGAGTCCGCCACCTAACCCCCTTCATCTAAGGAGTCTGCCATCATGGCCTTCGCCCAACGCGCGATCGTCGCGCTCGCCCTCGCCCTTCTCGCCACCGCTCCGGCCTTCGCGACCGTTCCGCCTCCGCTCCCCGCCGCAAGCGCGACCTACGACGTCGGTTCGCTCCACGTGCAGCAGTTCGGCAATGGCGCGCAATCCGTCATCTTCATCCCCGGCCTGACGTGCGGGCCGTGGGAATGGAGCGGCGAGATCGCGCGCCTCTCGTCGAAGTATACGGTCTATGCGCTTACACTACCGGGCTTCGACGGGCAGCCGTCGGTCGCCGCACCGCTCTTCCCGCGCGTGACCGCCGACTTCTGGACATTGCTCGACCAGAAGCACATCGTCAAGCCGTTCGTGATCGGTCACAGCCTCGGCGGCACTACGGGCTTCATGCTCGCGACGCAACATCCGGAACGTCTGCGCGGCGTGATCGCGCTCGACGGACTGCCGATCTATCCGACCAACATCTACAGCACGCCCGACAAGGTCGCGGCGATGGCCGATGCGGCCGCCGAGAAGATGGCCGCGATCCCGCAAGCCGACTTCGCCGCCTACGAACGGACCGGCTCGCTGCCGTATCTCGTCACCTCACCGAGCGACATCGCCGCGATCGCGCCACTCACCGGCAAGAGCGATCCGAAAGCGGCCGCACAGTGGTTCAAAGAAGACCTCGAACTCGATCTACGCCCCGACCTCGCCAAAGCGACCGTTCCGATCGTGCTGCTCGCGCCGTACGACGCATCCATCGAGGGCAAGTACTTGCCGACGCCCGATGCCAAGAAAGCGTTCTACGCCGGCATCATCGAGAACGCGCCGCAAGCGACCGTCGTGGTGATCCCGGACTCGCGCCACTTCGCGATGTACGATCAACCCAAAGCTACCGCGGACGCGATCGACGCATTCCTGGCCGCCCATTAGCGCATCCTAGTGTTGGAAGTTCACGCGGTCGGTCGTGCAGAGATCCACGTCTTTGATCACGACCGCGTGGGCGTCGCGGTAACCGGCCTGTAGGTCGGCCGTGCAGTCGGACGGGTCGACCGAGACCGAGACCCGGCGGGCCTCGCTCACGTCGATGACCTGATCGAACGGGAGCAGGTCGGCACTCCAGACGGGCGGCGTGGTATCGTGGCCGAACCGCAACGCGAAGATCGCCTCGTTGCCCTGGTTGACGACCAGGATCGTGTGGGTCTGCAGGTCGGCCGCGCGCGATCCCGCGCAGAGCAGGACCAGGACGGCAACGGTGGCGACGAACGGGCGAAGGCGCGGCATGGCGGACTCCCATTCGCCGCGCCGAAGCGTGAGCCTATGGATACGCGCGACCCCCGTACGACCGGCGCAAGCCACGATAGCGATTCGCCGCCGGCCCTGATCGAGTTCATGTCCTCGGGCTGGACCAAGGCGGCACCGGCGAACGGCGCGCACGCCCAACTCGCGCGCCACCGCGCCCGCCGCGACGCGCTCTCGCGCGCCTTTCCGGGCGAGTACCTGGTGGTTCCGGCCGGCGGCGAGCAGGCGCGTGCCAACGATACGAACTTCCGCTACCGCCCGTCGAGCGACATCGCCTATCTGCTCGGCGACGGCGAGCCCGGCGGCCTGCTCGTGCTCGAGCCGGACGGCAACTCGCACCGCAGTCTGCTCTTCGTGCCGGCCCACAATCGCGGCGAGGCGGCCTTCTTCACCGATCGCGTGCACGGCGAACTCTGGGTCGGACGGCATCGCGGTGTCGACGAGAGCCGCGCCTACTACGGCGTGGATGCCTGCCGCGGGATCGACGAGATCGATACGTATCTCGCCGAACTGCGCGCCACCGGTCACACGACGCGCGCGCTTCCCGGCGACGCGGACCTCGCGACCCACCTCTCGGAGACGCGCCTGATCAAGGACGAGTACGAGCTCGCCGAACTGCGCAAAGCGGTCGAGATCACCAAACGCGGGTTCGAAGACGTGATCCGCATCCTGCCGCAGGCGCGCGGCGAACGCGAGATCGAAGCGGCTTTCTGGCGCCGCGCACGGATCGAGGCCAACGATGTCGGCTATCTGACGATCGCCGCCTCCGGACATCACGCCTGTACCTTGCACTGGACGCGTAACAACGGCACGCTCGACAAGAGCGCACTGCTGCTGCTCGACGCCGGCGTCGAGTGCGACTCGCTCTACACCGCCGACGTCACGCGTACGCTGCCGCTCTCGGGGACGTTCTCGCACGAGCAGCGCGCCGTCTACGACATCGTCTACGAAGCACAGCGCGTGGCGATCGACGCGGTCTCACCCGGCAACGACTTCCTCGAACCGAACCGGCGCGCGATGCGCGTATTGGCCGAAGGTCTGATCGAACTCGGCGTATTGAAATGCTCGCTCGACGAAGCGCTCGACCCCGAGAAGCAGTTCTACCGGCGCTACACGCTGCACAACGTCAGCCACATGCTCGGGATCGACGTGCACGACTGTGCGAAGGCGCGCGCCGAGACGTATCGTTACGGCAGGCTGCGCGAAGGGATGGTCCTGACGGTCGAGCCCGGCCTCTACTTCCAACCGGACGACGAGACGGTTCCGCCGTCGCTACGCGGCATCGGCGCCCGCATCGAGGACGACATCGCGGTCACCGCGACCGGACGCGAGAACTTCTCGGCGATCCTGCCGTCCCGCAGCGATGCGGTCGAGCGATGGATCGCCGAGGTCTGGTCCCGGTAGTTACTGGGTCGCGGGTGGTCCGGCGTACGGATTCGGCGTATGAACCGGCGCCGGGAGGCCGGCCTGGAGCGCCGCGAGTTGATCCTCGATCGGCCAGCGTCCGAAGGCGAGCATCAGGAGCGGCACGAGCCCGCCGAGCGGGACCAGCATCAGCAGCGCGAGAGCACCGTTGTAGCCCGCCTTGGCCAGAATCCGCCAGTAGACCCAGACGCTGAACGCAAGGATCGCGATGATGACCAGAACGTAGATCAGGACAAACGCGCCGAGCATCCCGGAGATCGCGGCGTCGTTTCCTCTCGAACCATCCATTGCACGTACCCCATAGATAAGAAGAAGTAGTGTATCAAAGGAACCCGTGCGCGGCGGCCTCTAATACATCCTGCGAATACGGGAGGCGCTTTCGGCCCATGTCCTATCGCATCGAACCGACCGACGCGCTCGTCGTCGTCGATCCGCAGAACGATTTTCTGCCGGGCGGACCGCTTGCGGTCGCCCAGGGCTTCCGGATCTTCGAGCCGATCAATCGGATCGCGCCCCACTTCGCGCACGTGGTGGCATCCCGCGATTGGCATCCGATCGACCATACCTACTTCGAAGCCAACGGCGGACCGTGGGCGTATCACTGCCTCGCGAACACGCCCGGCGCGGCCTTCTCCGATCGGCTCCATCTCGAACATATCGATGCGATCGTGAACAAGGGCACCGACCCACGGACCGACGGCTACTCGGCCTTCGCCGGTACCAGGCTCGATGAAGCGTTGCGCGCGCTCGGCATCACCCGCATCTTCATCGCCGGATTGGCGACCGATTACTGCGTCAAGATGACCTCGATCGAGGCGGCCGTCCACGGTTTCGAGGCGGTCGTGCTGACCGACGCGATCGCGGCCGTCAACGTCGAGCCCGACGACGAGGCGGATGCGCTCGAGGCGATGCGCTTGTGCGGAGTCCGGTTCGCCACGACCCGCGAGCTCGACTGGGATAGCGCCGCATGAGCGAGACGGTCTACCGGGACCAAGTCCTTGAAGTGGAGCCGACCGGCATCGAACCGGTCGCGGACGCCCAACGCCACGGCGTGCCGAAGCATCTCTTCGGCGTCTGGTTCTCGGCCAACGCCGAGATCGCGACCTGGATGGTCGG
>JBEPVY010000171.1:0-4751 GCA_041690835.1 Vulcanimicrobiota bacterium
CAAGCCTCAGGACTACGAGCGTTTCGCCGGCAAGGCGGCGCGCGTGCTCACCACCCTTACGATCAACGGCGGGAAGACCCATCGCGGCATCCTGCGCGGCGTGGTAGGTACCAACGTCGTGCTCGATACGCCGCAAGGCGAACTGCCGCTACCGCTCTCGACCATCAAATCGGCGAACTTGGAGTACGATCCGCGCGACGATCTGCTCCGCGACAAACGTGAACGGAAGAACCATGGCTGAAACGGCAACCGACGAAAAACTCATCGACGTCCTGGTCGACATCGCAAAGGAACGCAACGTCCCCTTCGACATGCTCATCGAAGCGCTCGAAGCGGCACTGCTGACCGCGTACAAGCGCCACTTCGGCGTCGAGGCCAACGCGATCGTCACGGTCGATCGTCAGACCGGCGAATATAAGGTGTATCATCGCCGCACGGTCGCCGACGAAGTCACCGATCCGAAGCTCGAGATCTCGGTCAAGGATGCGGGCGGACCGTTCCAGGCCGGCGACTTCTTCGACGAAGAGACGACTCCCAAAGATTTCGGCCGCATCGCCGCCCAGACCGCGAAACAAGTGATCGTGCAGCGCATCCGCGAGGCCGAGCGGGATACCGTGTTCAACAAATACTCGCGGAAGATGAACGACCTCGTGACCGGCAAAGTGCAGCGCTTCGAACAGCGCAACATGTACGTCGAACTCGAAGGCAAAGACGAAGCCATCCTTCCGCTCTCCGAACAGGTCCCGGACGAAGCCTTCCGTATCGGCGATTTCATCCGCGCCTACGTGCTCGACGTCCGCAAGGCCGTCAAGGGGCCGCAGGTCGTGCTTTCGCGGACGGCCGAAGGGCTCGTCCAGCGTCTGCTCGAGGCCGAAGTTCCCGAGATCCAAGACGGCGTCGTCGAGATCATGGCGATCGCGCGCGATCCGGGCAGCCGTTCCAAGATCGCGGTTCGCACGACCCGCGAAGAAGTGGATCCGATCGGCGCCTGCATCGGGCCGAAGTCGAGCCGCATTCTCAACGTCAGCGACAATCTGCGCGGGGAGAAGATCGACGTCATCCGTTGGGACGACGACCTCTCGACCTTCATCATGAACGCGCTCGCGCCGGCCAAGGTCGTCAGCGTCGAACTCTTCGAGGACGACGGCGTGGCACTGGTCGTGGTTCCCGACTATCAGCTCTCGCTCGCGATCGGCCGCGAGGGGCAGAACGTCCGTTTGGCCGCGCGCATCTCGGGCTGGCGCCTGGATATCGCGGCCGAGTCCGAAGCCGACGAGTCGCGCGAACGCTACATGGCCGAGCGTAACGAACGTCCGGCCGAGGGCGAAGCGGTTGCCGAAGGCGAGACCGACGGCGAAGCCGAGGGCGAGGACGAGATCGCCATCGATCTGGACGTGTTCGCGGAGCTCGAAGCGTTCAAACGCGAGCGTCTTGGCGACGAGTAAGCCTCACGTTCCCACCCGTACCTGCGTTGGGTGCCGCGAACGGCGGCCCCAACGCGACCTCGTCCGGTTCGTTCGCGGGAGCGGCGGATGGCAGGCCGACCGGGCTTCCGGGCGGCGGCAAGACGGCCGAGGCGTCTATCTCTGCTCGGCGGCGTGTGCCACCCGCGCAATAAAAAACAAACGACACCCGGGCCTTGCGGCCGTCGGCGTCGAAACGGCGTTCTCAGGTAATATTAAAATGACCACCAACAGCGATGAATAAAAACGACCATGCTTCGTAAGGGCTTGCCCTGCGGAGTGTGCGGCCGCGCCCGAGGCGCGATCGCTAGGTAACTGCGCGGACCCGCATCGGGGCTCGCGCGTGAGCGCGCGGCGCCGATTTGAAGGGGATACAGCAGACCTTGGCCACCGGTAAAGTCAAAATTTATGAGCTCGCAAAAGAAGTCGGGCTCACCTCGAAAGACCTCATCACGTTCTTCAACGATCGCCTTCCCGGACGGGTCGAGGCGAAGAACGCCCTGAGCGTCGTGCCGGATGCCATCGCCGATGCGGTCCGGAAAGCCCTGATCAAGAAAGCTCCCGCCGCCCCCGCTGCGGCCAAGGCCGTAGCCGCGCCGCCCGCCGTTGCGCCGCCCGTCGAGGCTGCCAAGCCCGCGAAGAAGGCCGCCCCGGCGCCCAAACCGGCCGCCCCCGAAGCGCCCATCACCCAGCTCAAGCCGGTCACCGGTGCCGCCGTTCCGCGCGTTGCCAAGGTCACCAAGGCCGCCGCCGCTGCCGCCGCCGCTGCCGCCGCTGCTGCAGTCGCGACCGCCGAGATGCCCGCGCCGGTCGAAACCGCCGCGCCGATCGTCGCCGAGGCTGCGCCCGCCGCCGAGGCTCCCCCTGCTCCGGTCGCCGTCGCCGTTGCGCCGCCCGCTGAACCCGAAGCGCCGCCGGCCGCCGAGACTACGCCCCCGGTCGCCGCGCCGAAGCCGCGCCCGGCTCCGAGGCCCCCGGTCGTCGATGCGCCGATCGTCCAGCTGAAGCCGGTTCCGGCCGGCCAGTCCTCGATCCGTCGTCCGGCGCCAGCCCCGACCACCACCGCATCCGCCGAGCCCGGCCCCAAGACCGGCATGCCCGGTCGCCCGGGCGTCTCGCCGCGCCCCGGCATGGCGATGCCCGGTCAGGCCGCCAAGTCCGGCGCGCCGATCGCGCGCGGCAACGGCCCGCTCACGCCCGCCAGTGGCCAGCGTCCGGTCGGCAATGGTCCGTTCCGTCCGCTCGCCCCCGGCCAGCGTCCGATGACGGCCGGTCCGACCGATCCGACCAACGCGCCCTCGCCCTCGTCGGGCAGCGGACGTCCCGGCGATCGTCGCCGCGCCGGCGAAGACAAATCGCTCTCGAAGAAAGATCGCGAGACCGAGATGCTGCTCGAGAAGGAGCGGCAGCGTAAGCGCAAAGAGGCGGCTCAGCCGGCTCCGCAGCGTCAACTCGAAGCGATCGAGATCCCCGACCTGCTGACCGTGCAAGAACTCGCGACCTCGATGATCGTGCCGGTCAAAGACGTCATCACCGAGCTCTTCAAGACCGGCACGATGGCGACCATCAACCAGAACATCTCGTCCGACATCGCGATCGGCATCGCCAAGAAGTTCGGCTTCAATGCGGTCGTCAAGGAAGCCGGCGAAGAAGTCACCGTCGAGCAAGAAGAAGATAAACCCGAACTGATGACGCCGCGCGCCCCGGTCGTGACCGTTCTCGGCCACGTCGACCACGGCAAGACCTCGCTGCTCGACCGGATCCGGAGCGCCAACGTGGCCGGCGGCGAAGCCGGCGGTATCACCCAGAAGATCGGCGCCTACACCGTCAAGCAGAACGATCGCGAGATCACGTTCATCGATACGCCGGGTCACGAAGCGTTCACCGCCATGCGCGCCCGCGGCGCCAAGGTCGCCGACGTGGCGATCCTGGTGGTCGCAGCCGACGACGGCGTGATGCCGCAGACGCGCGAAGCCGTCTCGCACGCGCAGGCCGCCAAGATGCCGATCGTGGTCGCGATGAACAAGATGGATCGGGAAGACGCCAATCCGGATCGCATCAAGCAGCAACTCGCCGAACTCGGACTGCAGGCCGTCGATTGGGGCGGCAACATCGAGATGGTGCCCGTCTCCGCCAAGACCGGCGACGGTATCGCCAAACTGCTCGAGACGGTCCTGCTCGAAGCCGACATCCAGGATCTCAAGGCGAATAAGAACCGCCGCGCGTCCGGTATCGTCATCGAATCCCAGCTCTCCAAGGGCCGCGGTGCGGTCGCGACCGTGCTCATCCAGAACGGCACCCTGCGCGTCGGCGACGTGGTCGTGGTCGGCGGGACGTTCGGCAAGGTCCGCGCGCTGATCGACGACAAGGGCAAGCAGGTCAAGAAAGCCGGTCCTTCGATTCCGGTCGAAGTGATGGGCCTCTCCGACGTGCCCTCGGCCGGCGACACGCTGATGGTCGTCTCGGACGAACGCGTCGCTCGCGAAGCCGCCCAGAAGCGTTCGTCGCGTCGTCGCGACGTCCGTATCGCGGATGGCGGCGCGACCAGGGTCTCGCTCGAGTCGTTCATGGCGATGCCGACCGAAGGCAAGAAGACCCTCAACATCATCGTCAAGGCCGACGGTCAAGGCTCGCTCGAAGCGCTCCGTCCGCGTATGGAACAGCTCTCGAACGAAGAAGTCGAGATCCGCGTGATCTACGGCGGCGTCGGCGCGATCTCGCCGAACGACGTCAACCTCGCGAGCGCCTCGAACGCCGTCCTGATCGGCTTCAACGTCCGCCCCGACGAGACGGTCAAACGTCTGGCCGAGAACGAAGGCGTCGATCTGCGCTTCTATCAGGTCATCTACAACATCGAGGACGACCTCAAGAAGGCCATGACGGGCATGCTCGCGCCGATCGAACGCGAGACCGTCTACGGTCACGCCGAAGTCCGCGCGATCTTCAAGGTCAGCAAGGTCGGCACGATCGCCGGTTGCTACGTCAAGGACGGCAAGATCGTCCGCGGCGCGAGCGTCCGCGTGCTTCGCGATTCGGTCGTCGTCTTCACCGGCGAGATGGAATCGCTGCGTCGCGTCAAGGACGACGTCAAGGAAGTCGCCGAGGGCTACGAGTGCGGTATCCAGATCGCGCGCTTCGCCGACCTCAAAGAGGGCGACATCATCGAAGCGTTCGTCATCGAGAAGGTGGCGGCGGAACTTCCGGTCGGATAGGTACCATGAAGCAACAGCGATTGGCCAAGATCGATCACGAGATGCAGCGGATCCTCGGAACGCTGCTCTCGACGGA
>JBEPVY010000172.1:0-4727 GCA_041690835.1 Vulcanimicrobiota bacterium
GACGATTTGATCGAGTCGATCTTGTACTTCACGACGCCGCGCGGCGTGGTGACGTCGACGGTGTCGCCCTTCTTGTGTCCGATCAGCGCACGGCCGAGCGGCGACTCGTTGCTGATCCGATGGTTCGGCGGATCCGCTTCGGTCGAACCGACGATATGGAACTCGTACGGCTCGCTGTTCTTGAGGTCTTTGACCTTGACGACGGAACCGAGATGGACTTCGTCCGGGGCGTACTCCGACTCGTCGATCAAGCGCGCGTTACGGATCATCTGCTCGAGCTTGAGGATGCGTCCTTCGATGAACGCCTGCTCTTGCTTGGCATCTTCGTACTCGGCGTTTTCGCTCAGGTCGCCGTATTCTTTGGCCTGACGAATGCGATCGTTCACCTCTTTGCGGTGGACGGTCTTCAGTTCATCCAACTCGTTTTGGAGCTTTTCCAAACCCTCGGGGGTCAGGACGATCTCTTTGATATCGTTCAACGAAGGGTCCTCGACAAGCGAACTAGCGGACGTCGAAACGTCGCACGAAGCCACGTGTAGCAACGGCGCCCCCAAGGCGCCAGGCGGGACGTTCGGGGGGTCGGGTTCTAGCCCTGCACGTCCGCCAGGGCCATATGGCGCGCCCGCCAGAGTGCGAACGGGATACCCAAAAAAATGCCGCTTAAAGCATAGAGCTTGGGCACGAGATCCTCGAAGGCGACCGTCCCCGCCAGGACGGCGAGCAGGGCTAGGGCTCCAGCCGCGGGGACCCAGACGCAGGCCACCGCGTTCTCGTTCGCGCCCCAGAACCGGCGCACGCACGCGGCCGCGCTGAACACGAAGAGCAGCCCCAGGAAGACCGAGCTGATGTTGACCACCAGCGTCAGTTGGTCGTTGGCCGCTTTGAAGAGGCCGATCGCGACTTGGCAGACGGTCGCGAGGGCCGCGATGGTGACGAGGGCGATCAGCGGTTCCGAGCGTTCGTCGAGCCGGCCGAGGGCGCGCGGCAACACCCCGTCGCGGCCCATCGCGTAGACCGACCGGGACAGGTAGAGAATGGTGGTCCAGAGGGTCGAGCAGGTCGAGACCAGGACCGTCACCACGATCGCCCAGCGCCAGATCCCGCCGCCCAGCAGATCGCCGACGTAGGCCAGAACGTCGTCCTGGTTGGCGGCGAAGCCGGCCGGCGTGCCGAGGTGCAGATAGCTGATCATCGCGAGCATCAGGAACGCGGTCGTGAGCAGCAGCCCGGTGATGCCGCCGCGCCCGATCGAGCGGGTATCGCCCGCGACCTCTTCACCGGTCGAGGCCGAGACTTCCCAGCCGTCCGTCATCCATATCCCGAGCGTCATCGCGGTGACGAAGCCGAAGAGCGAGACCGGAATCGCGGCCGCCGGCAGATGGGGCCCGTTCGCGATCGCAAGGTGGGCGGGGTGAACGATCCAGGCGGCGACCGCGGAAGCCCCCATCACGAGCAGCTCCACGCCGAGCGCGACGGCGGTGACCATCGCGGTCGGGCGGATGCCGACGTAGAGCAAGACCGAGCTTCCCACGATCCAGACAGCGCCCACGAGGGCCTGCCAGAGCAGATCGTCGGCGTGCGCCGGCGCCAGTAGTTCGAGTGTGTAGATACCGGCGGGGAGCGCGATCGACATGGTCGCGAAGAAGTTCGAGAGCAGCAACAGCCACGCACCGTACGCTCCGACGCCGGCGCCGAATGCATCCCGGATCCAGGTATACGAGGAGCCCGCGTTCGGCGAGACCCGCGAGAGCTGCGCGAACGCGACCGCCATGCAGAGCATGATGGCCGCAAGCGCAAGCAGCGCCAGCGACGCCCCGGTCCCCGCCGCCACCACCATCGGCCCCATCGTCGCCGCGATCGAGTACGCCGGTCCCATCGAAGCCGACGAGAGCACCGAAATATCGAACAACCGCAAAACCCGCGGCAGTTCGCGTGTAGGAGAAACCATCAGCGCACTTTTTCGCGCCGCCCGTTCCTTGTCATGCCCCCTCTATCATGTGGTGCGAAGCGCCCCAGGTCATGTGGAACGAAGCGCCCCAGGTCATGTGGAGCGAAGCGCCCCAGGTCATGTGGAGCGAAGCGCCCCCTTTGTCATCCCGAGCGTAGCGAAGCGTAGTCGAGGGACGGCGCGAGGGCAATGCTTCGAGTTGTCCCTCGACTACGCTTCGCTACGCTCGGGATGACAAAGAGGGAGCACGCTCGCGATGACGCGGGCTCACGGCTTGCGATCTTTCCCGCGGCCGTAGCGGCGCATGGCGTCGTAGTCGCCGTCGATGAAGGCGCGCTTCTTGCGATGGGACCAGCCTTTGAACTTCTTCTCGAACGCGATCGCGTCGTTGACCCAGTAGAACTCCGAGACGTGCACGAGCAGCAGCGGGCCTCGGCCGTGCGTATAGGCGGTCGGACTCGTTTCGTGCTGATGCTCCCAGAACCGGCGGTCGACGTTGTTGGTCATCCCCACATAAAACGTGCCGTCGAAGCACCGGATCGCGTAGACGTAATACAGCTTCATCTCGTCGGCCAACTGCGCGCAGAGACCGCGAGTGAAAGTCCCCTGACGAAAAGCTCCGAACCAAGGCGAATACGCTTCGAACTAGGGCGAAGGCGCGCTCCCTTTGTCATGCCGAGCGTAGCGCGAAGCGCGTAGTCGAGGTGCCACTCAAAGCAACGCCCTCGCGCCGTCCCTCGACTACGCTTCGCTACGCTCGGGATGACAAGGAGTGGCGCTCGCGATCAAGGGGCGCCTGCGCTCGCGATCAAGGGGCGCCTGCGCTTGCGATCAAGGGGCGCCTGCGCTTGCGATCGAGGGCGCCTGGGGCGCGGTGCCGCCGGAACCCGTCCCCTCTCGTGTGGGTTATGCGCGGTAGCGTGAGCAATCAGATCTCGTTTTTCGCTCCGGAAGAGCGCATTCTCGCTTCGAGCGGGAATGCTGAGGTTCGGTATATCCCCGAGGTCTACGCGCCCGAGGAGTGCGCCCGCCTGTTCGCGCTGCTGCGCGGGTCGATCGAGTGGGACGCGACCACCATGTGGATGTACGACCACGAGGTCGCAGTGCCGCGGCTGACGGCGTGGTACGGTGCCGGTGATGCGATGCCGCCAGAGATCGAAGCGATGCGCGAGCGCATGTGCAAGCGATTCGGCGCACCGTTCAACGCGGTCGGGTTGAACCTGTACCGGAACGAGCGCGACAGCGTGGCGTGGCATTCGGATAAGAACGAACACCTGATCGCGAATCCGAGCGTCGCGGTCCTGTCACTCGGCGCGCCGCGCGAGATGCAGATCCGCCAGAAGTCCCCGCCCCGCCACACGATCTCGATCTCGCTCGAAGAGGGTAGCGTACTGATGATGCGCGGCGACGCCCAAGAGCACTTCGAACACTGCATCCCCAAATCGCAGACCCGCAGCGAAGAACGGATCAGCGCCGTTTTCCGGACGAAAGTCGGCCAGGCGAACGAGCCGGGGTAGACTGAGGCGCGCTTCGTCAAAGCGAAGTTGTCGTCCCGAGCGCCGCCCCGCCCATTTGTCATGCCGAGCGTAGCGCGAAGCGCGTAGTCGAGGTGCCACTCAAAGCAATGCCCTCGCGCCGTCCCTCGACTACGCTTCGCGGCGTCAACTCTGAGCCGTGTAGGAGGGCTCGGGATGTCACTAGTCCCCGCTTGTTATTCGCCGCCTTGAGCAGTCGTCGCGGTCGACGCCTCGAGGGGCGCCGCGAACGTCCTCGCGATAAGCGCGAGCGCAACCAGGGCAAACGCAACAGTGAGAGCGTAGTGCAGCGAAAACGCGCCACGAAGGATCGGGCCGTGGGATACGACTTCGAAAAGGAGCGCCGTAGTCCCAATCCCCACCACAACTCGTATGCGATCCGCCTTTAATGGCAACCCCGGCACAGCAAACCGCCCATCGTAACCAGCGGCCGCTTCTGCCGTAGTCCGCTCGAGTTTCGATCCGCCGACTATCGTCGGCATCGCTAAGAGCGCCAGCATGAATACGACATAATCGATCGGACGCACAGGCGGTGCCGACTCGAGCATGTCGGCTTCGATGAAACCGCCCTCGCGGCTATCGCCCGACGCCGACGCTACCTTAACAACGTCGAACGTTCGCCGAAGCGGTGATTTGCACGACCACCGATCGCGCCCCACGATATCGACCGATGACTCATATGGCGCAGTCCGCTGCGAGGCGGAGAGCTCTGCGACGCATGCTTCGGCGCGACTGGCGTAGAGAGGGACTCCCTGACTGGCGACCCTCGGCCGCACGTCGCGGGTGGCGGCAGATATCAACATCACGGCAACGCCCAACGCCAGCCCGGCCACTAGCCAGAGCGGCCGCCGCACCTTCACCTAGTTCAGTTCGACGACGCGCGGACGCAGGTGTAACTCGTGGAGGACGCGTTCGTAGTCTTCGGGTTTGACGTCGTTCCAGGTCTTGCCGAGGAGGGCGAGGAGCGCGGCTTCGATCACGTTGGTGCCGAACGAGCGGCCTTCGAAGTCGGGGGTGGTCGTGATCAGCTTGGCGATGCCGCGCGAGCGGAGTTCTTCGACGTTGGTCGCGGTGACGGTATTCGTGAGGACGATCTTGCCGTCGAGGCGGTCCGGCATGAACTGGCGCATGAAGTGGAAGTCGCCCGCGATGATGTCGGCCTCTTCGTAGTACTGCGGATATTTCGGCTCGGGCGGCTTGTCTTGCTTCTTGCCGGTCGGATAGAAGAACTGGAACGGCAGCTT
>JBEPVY010000173.1:0-4650 GCA_041690835.1 Vulcanimicrobiota bacterium
TTCTTGCGTGCGGCGCCGAGCTTTTCGATGAAGCGTTCGAGTTCCGGTAGGGCGCGCGGCTTGATCGCGATCAACCCGCCGCCGCAGTACGTGCCGCCACGGAGCGGTGCCCAGGTGTGCGGGATGTCGGGGTACGCAGTGAGGTGGGTGCGCTTTTCCAGGCACCCGTAACCGACGTCCGGATCGGCGATCTGCGATCGACGGACGAAATCCGATACGGGTGCTTCCGAGAGGATCGGCAGATCCGAGGCGGCCACCAAGACGAGTTCGTCGGGCGGTAGGCCGGCGAGGCCGTTGCGCAGGCTCTCGGTGATGCGCGCGCCGTCGGGGCGACATTCATCCGCGCCGGCAAGTGCGGGATGCGCGTGCGTGCTCAGCGGTGCGACTGCGATGATGCGCCCGACATCGGGGCTCGAGCGCAGACCCTCGATGGTGCGCTGCACGAGCGTCTTGCCGCCGATCTCGACGAAGGCTTTGTTCGGCGCGCCGGGTTGGGTCGCGGAGAGATCGTCGGCCGGACCGCCCGCGAGGACGATCGCGGTGATTCGGCTCACGCGGGAACCGTACCGCGCCAGGTGGACGACTGCGCGAACGCCGTCGCGAACGTCTGATAGTCGTCCGGCAGTTCCAGTGCCTCGCTCATCGCCGCGCACTCCGCTTCGGTCCGCACCAAGGCGAAGACGCATGCGCCGGATCCGGCCAGCATCGGCCGCTCGCAACCGGCTTCGCGCAACGCCGCGAGGGCGGACGCGATCGGTGGGTGAGCCTCTGCCACGACGTCTTCGAAGTCGTTCTGCATCAAGCCGTAGACGTCGTCGAACGCACCGCGTTGAAGCGCATCCAGCGCGCGCAGGCTGACCGAGTCTTTGCGCGGTCGGGACGGGCGCGTCTTCAGATCGAGCGCCGCGTACGCATCGGCCGACGAGACGCCGACCGGCGGTTTGACGATCAGCACGTGCCACGCCGGCAGTGCGCCGACCGCGGTCACGCGTTCGCCCGTGCCCTCGACCAGCGCCCCGGTCTGGACCAGGAAGAACGGGACGTCGGAGCCGAGCGTCCTCGCGATCTCGAGCCACTCGCGGCCGGGGAGCGGGCCGAAGGCGCCCTCCATGGCGGCCAATAGCACGGTTGCTGCGTCGCTCGAGCCGCCACCCAGGCCCGCTTGGCTGGGGATGTGTTTATGCAGATCGATGTGCGCCGGCGCCGCGGTGGCGAGCGCCCGATAGGCGCGCTCGGCCAGGTTGTTCGGCCCCAAGCGCGGGTCGTCGCAGCGAAACGTAAACGTCTCGTCCGGTTCGAGCACGATCTCGTCGGCGAGGGCGAGCGGCACCATCACGCTACGCAACCCGTGGAAGCCGTCCGGCCGTCGGTCCAGGACCTCGAGCGTCAGGTTGATCTTGGCGGGCGCCAGCAAGTGCGTAGAAGTCGACATCGCCGTCTGCGTTTTCCTAGGGACGCGACTTCCCTCTAGAGGGAGGGCTTTCCGCGACGTTTGCTCGTATCCGCGATTGAGACGCATGAATATCAGTTACGACGCCCAGCACAACGAATATTGTGCGTACGTCCTTCCGGAAGCGAAGACGCCCTACGGCATGTTGCTCGGCAACCTCAAGTCGTACGCGCAGTCGACCGGCAAGGGCGGCATCCGCGGCCTTTGGGATGCGGATACCGATCGCATCATCTTCGGCACGCACCAGATGGCCTATAGACTCGGCGGCGGCACGCAGACGTACTTCCCGCATCAGGTCGAACGGGAGTTCACATTTCTCCCCTACGCGCAGCTCGCCGAGTTCACGCTCGACAATCGCGTCAACGTGGCGGAGGCGTTCTACGTGCCGCACGGTCCGTCATTCGACCGTTCGGTCTCGTTCGTGGTCGACGTCACGCTCTACAACCCGACCGGCGAGACGATCGAGGTCTCGGTCTTTCCGTGGGCGCTGCTCGTCGGACAACGCTTTTATGGCGAACCGGAGCAAGAAGTGCGCGCGCAGGTCGACGGTGATTTCATCCGCTCCGTCAATCAGGAGAGCGCCTACGAGCGCTGGTGGGGCGCGTCGTGCGCGCCGCACGCCTCGGTAGTCTCGCTTCGCGAGCAAGCGCTCCTTCAGAATATGCGCAAAGGGACGCTTCGTACGGAACAACACCAGGAAGAAGTGACCCCCGAGCAGGCGGAGTGGGTCAGTCGGCGGATCTACGGCGCGTTCGAGTATCGGCTGACGGTGGCGCCGGGCCAGCGCGAGTCGCTGCGAATCGCCGTGGTGGCGAACTCCGACGGGCCGAAAGCGAAGGCGACCCTCAAAGCGTTGCTCGCCGACGATCGCGCCCTGCACGACACACAGCGCTATTTCGCGATGAGGCTGGCAGATGCGCGCTTCATGACGCCGTCGCCTGAGATCTCGCGCGGCGTCGTCTGGGCGAAGGCCAACATGCTGCGGATCATCAAGGAATATCCGCACGGCTGGGGCTCCACCAATTCGCCTCCGTCGGATATCCTCGTCTCGCGCGATACCTCGTGGTTCGTGCACGGCTACGACTACTTCATGCCGCAGTTCAGCCGCGACGCGCTCGACGTCTTCAGCCGCAACGTGGAAGAGAGCGGACTGATGATCGAGTACGTCCGCGGCGTGACCGCGTTCAAGACCGCCTACGACTTGAACGTCAACGACGATACGCCCCTGCACCTGATCGCGATGCTGCATCACTACAACGCGACGCTGGACGACGGGTGGGTGCGCGAACATCTCGGCCTGATCGTCAAGATCGCCGACTACATGCTTACCCAGCGAGACGGCAACGGTCTGCTCTTCGCCAATGCCAAAGGCGTCGACATGTACGGCATCTCGTCGTGGCGCAACATCATCCCGTACTACACGCTCGAAGGTGCGGTCACCGAGATCAACGCCGAAGCGGTCTTCGCGTTCGAAGCGGCCGCGATGCTCTGCGCCGTCGCCGGCGACAACCCGCACTGGGAGAAGTACGCACACGAAGCGCAAGCCATGCGCGAAGCGATGATGAAGTTCATGTTCAACGCCGACACCGGCGGGTTCGTGCTCAACTACGACGGCAACATGAACTACCAGGACAATTTCACGGCCGATGAGGTCTTCCCGGTCCTCTTCGGGGTGGCGGACTCCGAGCAACGGCGCGCGATCCTGCGGCGTTTGAGCGAGAGCGATTTCATCACGCCGGTCGGCCTGCGGACGATCTCGACGGCGGACAGCTGGTACTTCCCGTCGCACGGCTTCGGCCTGCTCGGCGGCGTTTGGCCGGATCTGACGCTCTGGTATGTGGTCGCGCTTGCCCGCAACGGGCAGATCGACCTCGGCGTACACTTTCTCGAAGCGATCTACGCGACGATGGAAGCGGGCAGCGAGCGCAACACCGTCCCCGGCGAGTTCGGCGAGTGGTTCGATGGCGGTTCGCTGACCAATCGTGGCATGTATCTCTCGCCTTGGACCGGCGCGAAATACTTGTGGGCGGTGGCCGAGACGGTCGGCGGCCTCGACGGTTATCGCACGAGCGGGCGTCCGCATCTGGCGCCGATGGCACCCGCGTCGTGGGAATGGGTCGCCGCCGCACGCGTGCACTGGGGCGGCAAGCGCCGGACCTACGTGATCGATCTCAAAGCCAAGATGATCTACGGCGACATGCCGGAGCTCTCGGCCGAGGAGCCGTTCACGTGTATTTATGCGGGCGCCGACGTGAGCGATGAGGTCAATACCTCGCCGGTCGAAGTCGGAGCGATCGCCTTCGAGGACGAGGCTGGCTCGGTCCGGATCTTCGCCTGCAACCTTCACGACCGGCCGCGCGACGTCCAGCTCGAGTTCCGTGGCCACACCGCCCGGGTCAAGATGACACCGGGCGAACTCCGCGAGATCCAGCTGATCGGCAAGGCCAGCGATCGGGCCGCCCTCAAGACCAAGCGAGACGTCGCCAAGGTCGCCGCCGTAAGCTGACCGAAGCGTCGGAGTCCCATGCTCGATCCTTCGAAGCGGTTTCTGACCCTTATCCTAGTGCTGGGCACGGCCGTGCTCTTGCTCGCGATCATCGTGGGCGAGCGCATGGGTGACAAAGTGCTGGGCAGCGCTACCGAGCGCCGTTTGGGCGGACTCCCGACCCTGGTGATCACACCCGCGCCGAGCCAGACTCAAGGCCCCTACGGCCCGGACTGGAAGCGCTCGCAGTCGCTGGCCGCCGCGCCGGACCCGGGCTTCCCGGATCCGCGTGTGCCTCCGCAACCGCTCCCGACCGCGATACCGCGCCCGACGGCGGCCCCGCGTGCCACCCCGACCTACAACTCCTCGATTCCGGTCTGGCGCCAGCAGCCGCTCCCGACCATCGCCCCTGGGGACGCCGCCCGCATCCCGCATTCGGACGTCACGCCCGCAGCCCACGAGACCCCGGTCCCCGGTCCGTCGGTGGCGCCACCGGAATAGAGTGTTCCTAATGTCTCCATTGGAATGCCCTGGTAGGATAGAGACACCAGGTCCCTCGACTACGCGCCCTTGGCGCTACGCTCGGGATGACACGTAAGGGTCCCTCGACTACGCGCCTTTGGCGCTACGCTCGGGATGACACCTAAGGAATTGGAGATTTTGTGGCCGAGAAGGGTACCCTCACCGTCAAGCGCGGGCTCGCGCAGATGCTCAA
>JBEPVY010000174.1:0-4614 GCA_041690835.1 Vulcanimicrobiota bacterium
GCGGCCGGATAGACGAACGTGCTTGCGGCAACCGCGACGCACGGACCGAGAAGTGCCGCAATTACGGCACACGCAACAACCAATCGCTTCATCCGATGTGGCTTGGCGTCGCGCGGGCGATTCCCTACAGCAGTGACTGCTCGGGAGATTCCAGCGCGAGCAACATGCGCTTGTTCTCCAGTCCGCCCCCGTAGCCGGTCAGGCTGCCGTCGGCGCCGATGATGCGGTGGCAGGGGATGATGATCGAGACCGGGTTGCTCCCGTTAGCCGATCCGACCGCTCGGACCGCTTCCTTCGGGAGCCCTGCGCGCCGGGCCAAGTCGCCGTACGACATCGTCACGCCGTAGCCGACTTTGGCGAGTTCGTTCCAGACCGTGAGCTGGAACGGCGTGCCGTCGAGTTCGACCGGGACGTCGAAGACGGTACGCGTGCCGGCGAAATATTCGTCGAGTTCGCGCGCGCATGTCGCCAGAATCTCGCGGCCGTCATCCGGGATCGCGGAGTTGTCCGGCACGATCTCGCGCTTGCGTTCGGGCCCGGCGAAGTAGAGTCCGCAGATCGCATCGTCGGTCGCGACCAGGAGCATCGGTCCGGTGGGGGCGTCGTAGTAGCGATAGGCGCGACTCATAGCGATCTCCATAGATGCATCACGGCGTAGGCGCGCCACGGCCGCCAGGTTTCGCCTGTTTCCAAGATGCGTTTGGGGTTCTTCTCGCCGAGCGCTTTCATCACGCCGAGATCCGTATGCGGAAACGCATCCGGCCAGGCGAGCGCGCGCATCGCGATGTACTGCGCCGTCCATTCGCCGACGCCGGGAAGGGCCCGCAGCGCATCGAGCGTCGCTTCGACATCCGCGCCCGGTCGGAGCGCGAGCGCGCCATCGGCGATCGCCGCGGCGAGCGCGATGATCGTCCGCGCGCGCGAAGCGATGATGCCTAGCCGCGCAATGTCGTCGACCGTCTTGATGGCGATCTCGTGCGCCGATGGGAAGAGCAGATGGAGGCCCGCGAACGGCGCCTCGACCGGCGTGCCGAACGCGGCAACGAACCGCGCCGCCAGCGTGCGTGCCGCTTTCACCGTGATCTGTTGGCCGAGAACGGCACGTACCGCGACTTCGAATCCGTCGAACGCTCCCGGGACGCGTAAGCCCGGCTCGCTCTTCGCCAGCTTTCCGAGGGCTGCCGCGATCGCGATCGGATCGGCCGATGCATCCGTCAGGTGCTTGGCCTTCCCGAGCACGGCCGGTAGCACGCCGGTGAGCGATCCTGAGATGCGCAACCGCAATGCGTGCTTGTTCTTGACCGGTTCGATCTCGATCCAGCCCGCATGCGTCCGCTCGCCGCGCACGATACGCACCGTGCGACGGTACGAACGCTCGTCGATCTCCTCGACGCCCTCGATCGTCCGCGACGCCAGGAACGCCGCGAGCGCCTCCCAAGAGTACGGCGGGCGCACCGCGATGTTCAGTTCGATCGCGTCCGCTTCGCCGCGCGGCTCGGCTTCGCGTCGCTTTCGCAACTCGAGCGGACGCAGGCGATAGCGCTCTACGAAGAGCGCGTTGAAACGCCGCAGCGACGAGAAGCCGCTCGCGTAGGCGACGTCGGTGACGCTCATCGCCGTATCGGTGAGCAGCCGCTTCGCCAGAAGTAGCCGTTGCGTCTGCGCGTAAGCGATCGGCGAGACCCCGAACTCCGTTCCGAAGACGCGGCGTAGATGCCGGTCGGACACGCCGAGGCGCCGTGCTGTTTCTTCGAAGCCGCCATTGCCGTACGTATCGTTCTCGATCGCGATGGCAGCCGCGTGCGCGAGCCGCGCGCTCGCATCGACGCTCGCGTTGCCCGGAGCGAGCTCGGGCCGGCAACGCAGACAAGGTCGATAGCGGGCTGCTTCTGCCTCAGCGGCCGTCGCATAGAACCGGCAGTTCTCGCGCTTGACCGGCTTGGCCGTGCAGATCGGCCGACAGTAGATCCGGGTCGAGGTGACGGCGACGAAGAAGCGCCCGTCAAAGCGGGCATCGTGGGTACGCAGGGCGCGGTAACAGGCATCGCCATCCGGGAGCATGTCCCGACTATACGCCCCCGAACCGGACGAGACTAGCCGTTTTCGGACATGGAAGCCCCGAACCGCCAGACGATGTAGAACCATCCAAGCGAGCCGAGATAGAAGAATCCCGCGAAAAGCATATGCAGGCCGCTCCCCTGCTGAACCCCGCGATATTGACTGGCAAACAAGATGATGATACCCGTCGCCCCGATCACCTGGACGACGCCCGCGACCTTTCCGGCTTTTCTCTCCACCGAGTCACGGTCTGCGGCGGCAACGATCCTAGATGCTGCACTTGGAACCGTCCACGTCGCAAGCAGTAGCACGCCGAGTACACCGACCTCGGCCCAGGTAAGGCGCTGCGCCGCAGGCGAAATGGCGCACATCACGCAAAACGTGACGAACGCGGCGGTCGCTATGGAGAAGAAGTACGCGAGCTTGCGGCGCTCCACGGTCAGGCCTTCTTCTCCCCTGCCTCTCGGCGCGCGTCTGCCACGCGTTTGACAATCCGCATCGCCACCAGGGCGCGCGGAAAACCGATGTAGGGGATCAAGGTCATGACAGCTTCCACGATCTCGGCTTCGGTCAGACCGACGTTGAACGCGCCGCTGACGTGCGTCTCGAGCTGCGGATCGCATCCGCCCATCGTCGCAAGCGACGAGATCGCGACCAGCTCGCGCTGTTTGAGGTCGCCCTCGCGCGCATAGATCTCGCCGAACACGAACTCGACGAGATAGCGCGCGAAGTCCGGCGCGATATCCTCGTACCGCTTGAGCAGATGGTCGGTCACCTTATCGCCGTCGACGAGTCGCATCATCTTCTCGCCGCGGGTGAACTTCTCGCTATCCATTGCGACTCAAAATCGAGAACTGCGTCAACGCTTGCGCATACACACCGGCAAAAGCCAGCGCATAGAGCGGGATGTGCCAATCCGGGAGATATGCCTGCGGGAGGAGTCCGGCGAGAAAGAGCAGGCTTCCGACGAGGAAGCAGCCCCGTTCGCGCTTAGTCCAGACGCCCTTGGGTATTCCGCCGTTGCCGACGAGGGCAAAGCCATAAGCGACGACCAGTACGACCATGCCGATGATCGTCGTCATCCAGATCTGATCGAGTGGCAGAACCCTCGAACCGAGTGCCGCCGCGCCGATCAGCGCGAGCGCCACGGTGGCCACGACGACCAAGGCGGGAACGTAATCTCGGGTCACCCTCATGGCGACCCGCTTAGGCGTCGCGTCCGCATTGTCATCCCGAGCGTAGCGGCGCAGCCGCGAAGTCGAGGGACCGGCACGGGCGGTGCGTCGCAGAACGCCCCTCGACTTCGCTTCGCTACGCTCGGGATGACAGTGTGAAAGGCTCCGCTGGCTCGGGGTGAGGGCGGGGGTTACTACTCCGTCAAGGCCTGGGCGATGATGCGCTCTTGTTCGACGGTGTGAGGGCTATTCGTGATTACCGAAGCGGCTCAGAAGATATGCGGGCTTCATGATTACGATCAGCACGCTTAGAAGCATCGCGCATACGGCGATACGAGCGCTAAAATGGAGTAACCCGAGCGTCACGTAGCACACCCAGCCACCCGCGAAGAGCAATTGCGCGCATCTGTCCAGCACCTTTTCGGCGGCGCGCGCCTTTGGGTAGACGTCTGGAGGCGCGGAATCCGCGTTCTCAAGGCGCAAAAGCGCTATCGTCCAAAACTCTTCGTTCCATCGAATCGGAAGTGAAGTCAGGGCGATGAGAACCAAACCAAGCCATCCGACCGGGCCGGTCGGCGCCCACAGAAAAACGGCAGCCGCGCTAAGCAACAATATAACGCCCGTCGCGACGATCAACGGAACCGCTTTACGTGGTATTCCCAGCGCGCGAACACTCAAGATCGGCGCGCGAAGGCGCCGGTCTACCGGGGGCGCCGCCGCTACGGGAGATCCGTCACCGACGGCCAGCACGACATGCGCGTATTTCGCAAGCCAGACCGTAACGGCAGCACACGCCAACGCCATTCCGAGTAGCGGCGTGAAACGCCCAGGCAGCACCCGGAAGACGAGCACACCTGCGGCGATGCCGCAACACATCGAGACCGGCTCGGCCCACGCGAACCACCGCCGCGCGGCCTGCTCATAGCGCTCGTCGCCGCCGTAGCGCGCGATCGAGAAGCGCGCAGCGGTCTCCGCGGAATCCCAGAAGACCCAGGCGATATATGAAAGCGCGACGCCGCTCGCGACGATCGTCCAGAAACGCAATGGATCCAGGTCTACCCCGGCCGGCGGCGTCGCAGCGATTGCGACCGCGAAGAGTATTCCGATGGCGTACGTCCACGGGACGAGCGTAGCGCGCGTGACGCTCCGGATGTCGATGGCACCTGGCACGCGGGTCACCCTCATGGCGACCGCT
Organism: Vulcanimicrobiota bacterium; assembly: GCA_041690835.1. Classification (GTDB taxonomy): domain Bacteria; phylum Vulcanimicrobiota; class Vulcanimicrobiia; order Vulcanimicrobiales; family Vulcanimicrobiaceae; genus JALYSX01. The sequence continues at coordinate 4,429 of JBEPVY010000174.1, forward strand.
TAGGCGACTACTCCGTCAACGCCTGCGCGATGATGCGCTCTTGTTCGACAGCGTGGGCGCCGGCGTAGCCTTCGGAGGGTGAGGCGCGGTAGCCGCGGCCGACGTACTCGATGTCGAGGCGGTCGTCGCGGTGTTCGAGCAGGCGGCGGCGGACGTAGGCGCGGGCGCCCATGTTCTTCGGCTCTT
>JBEPVY010000175.1:0-4576 GCA_041690835.1 Vulcanimicrobiota bacterium
TCCAAGGTAGGGTAGGCAAGCCATTCTTTCTGTGTCAGGGGCGGGGAGCACTACACTATGGGATTCGAACCCTGTCCCAAGGTGCAAGGGAGCCGAGGGGACGACCTAGCGCACGCAGTTGACGAGTTGATCTGAGAGCCGAATTAGACGAAATGCCTCAATTCGGCTCACATCTGCCGTCGCGTCGACCGTCGCGTCTTTTGGTCCAAAAACTAACGCGCGGAATTGCAACAGGTCCAAGAACTAAGGAGTTCTTGGACCTGTACAGGTTGCGGGGGATGGATTTGAACCATCGACCTTCGGGTTATGAGCCCGACGAGCTACCGGACTGCTCCACCCCGCGGTGGGCGACAACTGTAGTTGTGCGGCCGCCCGCTGGTCTCCTGCAGTGGAAGCGGCCACACAGGGCCTAAAGGGTGTCGAGGGCGTAAAGGTTGCAGGCGTGTTGCCAAAGATCCATCTCCATTGCCATCTCGAGGGTGCCCTTCGGGCTGCGACTTTTCTCGAGCTTGCCGGAAAGCACGGCGTCGCCACGACGTATCGCCCGAAGGCGGGCGGTGCGTTCGAGCCCGAGCCGGCCGCTCCGAGCGTTCCGTCGGACGTCTACCGCTTCGAGAACTTCGGCGAGTTTCTGCTCACCTTCGCAGCGGTCAGCCGCTCGCTCCACGACCCCGAGGACTACGCTCGCTTGGCGCGCGAGTTCGCCGAGGACGCGCTCGCGCAGAACGTCGCCTATGGCGAACTCTTCATCTCGCCGTCGGTCTGGCAGTTCTTTCATCCCGCGATCGACGTGCGGGCCTGCGTGGCGGCCATCCGCAATGCCTTCGACGACACGCTCCGCGGCACGGGCGTAGCCTTTGCGCTGATCGTCGACCTGACGCGGAACTTCGGCGTCGAGAGTGCGATGCAGACGGCCCGACTCGCGGCCGGTCTCACCGACCTCGGCGTGATCGGGATCGGCCTCGGCGGGGATGAAGCCAAGTATCCGGCCGAACTCTTCACCGACGCGTTCGCATATGCGCGCGCACAAGGGCTGCACTGCGTCGCCCACGCCGGCGAAGCGGCCGGCGCCGAGAGCGTCCGGGCGGCGATCGAGCATCTGCACGCCGAGCGGATCGGCCATGGGGTCCGCGCACTCGAAGACCCGAAGGTGCTCGACCTGCTCGCGCACCGCGGGATCGCGCTCGAAGTCTGCCCGACCTCGAACTTTCTCACGGGCATCGCATCGCGCGAAAAACCCCATCCGATTCTGGAACTCGATGCCGCCGGCTGCGTGGTGACCATCGATGCCGACGATCCGGCCCTCTTCCAGACCTCGATCTCGGACGAGTACGCCTACGTCGCGTCCCTCGCTGGCGAGGCCACCTTGGCGCGGTTCATCGGGAACGCGATCGATGCGAGCTTTGCCGACGAGCCGCGCAAGGTGTTATTGCGCGAACGGCTGGGCCGCGCCCGCGCGGAACTCTTGGGGCCGCCCCGAAGTTAAGGGCGGTAATGTCAGGCCATAGCCATTTCGCCGAGTCGATCGAGGAGTATCTCGAAGGCGTCTACCGTTTAGAACGCGAGGGCCCGGGCGTCACCACGTCCGGCTTGGCCGCAGAACTCGGCGTTGCGCCGGCCTCGGTCTCGGGCATGCTCAAGAAGCTCGCGGCCGACGGCTACCTCGAACAGATCGCGCGTGGCGAAGTGAAGCTGACGCAGAAGGGCCTGGAGGTCGCGGTACGCGTCCTGCGCCGGCACCGGCTCGCAGAACGACTGCTGACCGACGTGCTCGGTATGGGCTGGGAAGAGGTGCACTCCGAGGCCTGCATGCTCGAACACGCGATTTCGGATAAGGTGGAGCAGCGCTTGATCGCCTTGCTCGGCGATCCGCAGACCTGTCCGCACGGTCAGCCGATCCCACCCAAAGACCTGAGCGATCCGATCCGTATCGGCTTGCCGCTCACGCAGTTCGAAGTCGGTTCGCACGCGACCGTCAGCGGCGTCACCGAAGAGCTTCCAGAGATCCTGAAATACCTCGGCGACATGGGTGTGCGCCCGGGCACCGCGATCTCCATCAGCGCGAAGGCGCCGCTCGGCGGGCCGATCACGGTTGCGATCGGCGGCAAGGAGCATCCGATCTCGGTCGAACTCGCACGGATGATCACGGCGACGCATGCAACGCGCTAAGACACCGGTCACCACGTTCCTGATCGTCGCCAACCTGCTCGGGTTCGTCTACGAGTTCGTGCGACTCGGACCGGGCATCTTATCGGGGAACGTCTCCTTACAAGGGCTGATCGACGTCGGCGCGATTCTCGGCCCGTTGGTCACGCAGGACGGCCAGTGGTGGCGTCTCGTCAGCGGCGGATTCTTGCACGGATTTGCATTGCATATCGCCGTGAACATGTACTCGCTCTACATTCTCGGGCGGTTCGTCGAAACGATCGCCGGCTCGACGAAGATGGCGCTCGTCTACGCGGTCTCGCTCCTTGGGTCGGGACTCGCGGTCGCCTATTTCGGTCCGAACGAAGTGACCGTCGGCGCGAGCGGCGCGATCTTCGGGATGTTCGGCGCGCTCTTCGCGATCGGCTTCAAGCTCGGACCGCCCGGGATGCAGTTGATCCGTGCGAACGTCGGCATCCTGATCGTCAACCTGATCATCACGTTCGCCGTGCCCGGCATCTCGGCGTGGGCTCACGTCGGTGGTCTGATCGTCGGGTTCATCGCCACCTATGCGATCTTTTTCCCGCCGAAGGTCGCGCACGCGACGGTGGTCGACGCGAATACCGGCCAAGAGTTGCACTCGGAGATCGAGCCGCCGCAACAACCGTACCGATGATCGACACGATCGAGACCGTCTTCGGGCCGGAGGGCGCGCTCGCACGCGTGCTCCCCGGGTTCGAGGCGCGTCCGGGTCAGGTGCAGATGGCGCAGTTGATCGAGCGCGGGTTCCTGGAAGGCATGCATACGGTCGTCGAAGCCGGCACAGGCGTCGGCAAGTCGTTCGCGTATCTCGTCCCGGCGCTGCGCAGCGGGAAGAAGATCGTCCTTTCGACCGGCACGATCGCCTTGCAGGAGCAGCTCTTCCAGAAAGACATCCCGCAGATCGTCAAGGCGCTCGGGATTCCGGCGCGCGTGACCTTGCTCAAAGGCCGCAGCCACTATCTCTGCAAGCAGAAGTTCGAACGGGTCCGGGCCGAACGGCTGATCGCCTCGTCGGCGAACATGGAGCGCATCTGGGAGTGGGGTACGCGCACCACCACCGGCGACCGAGCCGAACTGCCGTTCTCGCCGACCACCGATGAGTGGGAGCAACTCGATGCGGACGCCGACGACTGCGTCGGCGAGTTCTGCGAGCACTTCCGTGAGTGTTTCTTCTTCAAGAAGCGCGACGAAGCCAAGTATGCCGACATCGTGGTCGTCAACCACGCGCTCTTCTTCCTGGATCTCGCGATGGGTGGCGGCCTGCTGCCGCCATACGATTTCGCCGTCCTCGACGAAGCCCACCAAGCCGAACGTTGGGCGACCTCGGCGCTGACCGCGACCTTGTCGCGCTCGTCGGTCGGACGGATGTTGCGAAAGCTCCATCGTTCGTACGACGTGCCGAAATCGTTCGACGGCACCTTTGACGAAGGGATTCGCGGTCTCGAGTCCGCCCTCGCGCGCGTGCCCGGCGATCGCTATCCGCTCCGCTCGAACGAGGAGGCCGCGCCCGCGCTCGAACGCTTGCGCGACGCGCTCTACGGACTGGAGAACTGGCTCTACGCGAACTGGCAGTCCGCCCTCAAGCGCAAGCCGGAGAACGACGCCGAGGCGGAGCGCCGGCGCGACCTCGCCTTGCGCGGCATCCTCGCGCACCAAGCCACCATCGAGCGCGCCCAACTGCCGACCGACGAGGCGATCGCCTGGGTCGAACGCTCGGACGCGGACGGGCGGTTCGAGGTCAACAGCGCGCCGTTCGACGTGAGCGACTTTCTGGCGGGCGCCCTGTTCGATCGAACCCAGAGCGTCGTCCTCACCAGCGCCACCATCGCCGACGGCGATTCGTTCGCGTTCCTGCGCCGTAACCTCGGCGTGCACGAAGCCCAAGAACTGGTCGCACCGTCGCCCTTCGACTATGCGAAGCAAGCGCGCCTGTTCGTCGCGCCGCCGCACGTCAACCCGAAATCCTCCGACTTCGCTCGTCAGGCGGCGCCGCTGGTCGAGGAATGCCTCGATCGCACGCGCGGCCGGGCGTTCGTGCTCTTCACCTCGCACGCTCGCTTGCGCGAGGTCCATGCGGTCGTGCGCGAACGAATCCCGTATCCGATCCGTTTACAGGGTCAGATGCCACGAGCTCGCCTCCTCGAATGGTTCCGCTCGACTCCCAATGCGGTGCTCTTTGCAACCGGCACCTTTTGGGAGGGCATCGACGTGGTCGGCGATCGGCTATCCTGCGTCATCATCGATCGCCTGCCGTTCCCGTCGCCGGCCGACCCGCTGGTCGCGGCGCGCATGCAATCGCTCGAGGCGCGCGGCCAGGATGCCTTCGAGCGTTACATGATCCCCTCGGCGATCGTGCGCCTCAAGCAGGGTTTTGGGCGTTTGATTCGCA
>JBEPVY010000176.1:0-4560 GCA_041690835.1 Vulcanimicrobiota bacterium
TCGGGCGCTATACCGGCGTCATCGAGAATCAAGCCGGGCCGTTCTGGTACTACCTGCCGGTGACGATCATCGGATTCTTCCCGTGGATCGCGTTTCTCCCGGTCGCGATCGCCTGGGGTATCGCGCGCTTGCGCAAGGGTCCGTCGCCCGAGATGGGTCGCCTGCTCCGGCTTGCGATCGTCTGGACATTCGCTCCGCTGATCTTCTTCAGCTTTGCGAAGACGAAGCTTCCGAACTACATCGCGCTTGAGTTCCCGGCGCTCGCGCTGCTGACCGGTATGTGGTTCGACGACCTGGCGCGTTCCGGCGGCCGTCGGCTGGCCGCGATCGTCTCGGCCGCCACGGTTCCGGTCTTCATCGGGTTGATGGCGCTGGCGATCTCGCTCTTCGTCCGCGACAACAAGCTGGCGGGCGACGTTGGCGTTCTGTTGCCGGATCTCATCGTGATGGGCCTCGTTGTCGCGGTAGGGGCGATCGTGGCGCTGGTGTGCGTCTGTAGCAAGCGATTGGTGGAGTATGCGCCATACGCTCTCGGCGTAGCCATGTTCGTGATGGTCGACCTCCTCGCGGTCGTCGCGCTTCCGCAGGTCGAAGCGTTCAAGCCCGTGCCCAAGCTCGCGCAGACCATCCAGGCGCAGCGCCGCGACGGCGACGTAGTCGCGATCCAAAGCGTCTCGGGTGGAAACGCGCTCGTCTTCTATACCCAGCCGACCGTGCAAGTGCTGGCCGCCGCCGATGCTCCTGCGAACGATCAAGGCGAGTCCGCCCGGAGCATCATCTGCGCGGCGCCGCGTGCGTTCGTGATCGCGCCGAAGAAGCGCCCGACCTTCGATCCGACCTACGGGCGCGATCGCCGCATCATCGCGACCGCCGGCAAAGCCGTGCTCTTCCTGTACGACGGACCGCGCTGTACCTAGTGTAACCAGAGCGCGAGCGAAGCGCTCCAGAGTTTCGCGACGTCGTCCGTCCGCCCGCGGCTACTGCTGAAGTAGAGCGTTCGCGCATCCGGGCCGAGATGTGCGCCCCAAGGCCGGTCGTCGCCGTTGATCGCATCGAGCGCCACCGGCTTGCCCCACCCGTCGCCGGTGCGATGGGCGATGAAGAGGATGTCGTTGTCGGCGTTCTTCGGATCGCTCGCATCGAAGACGACGAACGACTGATCGGGCGCGATCGCCGGATCCATCTCGTGCGTGCTGGTAAGGTCGAACGACTGGCGAACGGCCGGCTCGTAGCCGCCGTTCCGATACGCCCAGCGATAGATCTGAAACGCGCCGCTTGCATCGGGATGAATGGCGTAGATGCTGCCGTCGGCGGCGATGCTCGGCGCGTAGGTGCGCGGGTTTTCGTTGACAGCATCGGGGAGCCGGACGGGCGCACCCCAGCCGGTTCCGACGCGAGCTACGCGCCAGAGGTTGCCGCCCCACGGGCTCTTCTTGCCGTTGACGGTGGCGGTCAGCGCGTCGGCGCCGGACGTCATCGGTCGATTCGAGACGAAGACGAGATACGAACCGTCGGGAGCCATCGTCGCGTCGTGATCGAGCCACGTTCCGGAGAACGGTGCGACCTCCGGAGGCGTCCACGAACCGTCGATGTCGTGTGAGACGTAGAGCGTCGCGCCGTGCGAAGAAATATCGAAGACGACCGTCTTGCCATCCGGCGTGAACGCCGGCGAAGAGACCGCTCCCGGCCCGGCCAGCAGGTCGGATGCGAACGGCATCGGTGTAGAGAGCGCCGCAACGGCGGCGAAGACGAGCGTGCATAGCATATCAGTCAGCATACGAACCGATCGTACCGACGCGCAAACAAAGAGCCATCAAAACGGCGTTCGCAGGGCCTATTCCTTCGGCGGGAGTTCTTTCGCGGCGCTACCGCCGAGAGTGGGCACGCGCGGCGTAATCGGCGAGGGCGAGCCGGACGTAGCGGGGGGCTCGTCGATTTCTGGTGGACGATCTGCGCGCCAGCGACCCGTGCGACGTTCGCTGTCTTCCGTCCACCTGGCGTCGATCCGTGCGATCTCTCGAGCTTCCGGTTCGACTTGATCTTCTGGTATCCACACCATGTTAGTCCTTCCGATGCAGCGAGCGAGCAGCGCCGCCGGCGAAGACTGGTGTGCGAGGGACTCTGGGGACGCCTGCGCCTGCGAGGGCCGGCGGCTCTTCGGGGTCGGGCGGGCGCGTGGCGCGACGGCGGCCAAGACGCCCAAAAAGGCGCTCGCGAAGCTCGAGCATACGATCGAACATGCTTGCCATCAGCCAACCTCCACTCCAATTGTACCGCGGGGTGGCGGCGCGGGTTTCGTTCTCGTCCCTCGACTACGCTTCGCTACGCTCGGCATGACAAAATGCTGCTCATGAACCATGGCGCCATGGCCGTGATGAGGTCGTACCCCGGGGCAAGAGTAAAGGGCCGGCATTTCTGCCGGCCCTTACTTCCGTCGGTCCGAAGGCTCGAGGTTACTTGAGCGTGCGGATGTAGGTGACGACGGCGTCGATCTCGGCTGGTTTGAGGGTGCCCTTCCAGGCGGGCATCATGCCGTCGTAGCTCTGGCCTTTGACCATGATCTTGCCGTGCAGGCCGTCGGTCACGATGGCGGTGAGCTTCTTGATGTCGCCTTGGACGACCGGGTTGCCGGCGAGCGGCGGGAATGCGCCCGCCATGCCTTGGCCGGTCGCGCCGTGGCACGACGAACAGTTGGTCGAGAAGATCTTGGATCCATCGACGGCCGCGGGTGCTGCGGCGACTGCGCCGGATGCAGCGGGTGCGGTCACCGGTGCGGTGATCGTGGTCGCGTCGACCGGTTTGTACGGCGAGGCGGCTTCCTTGGCTTGGATGCCGGCTTGGCTCCAGAACGTCAAGCCCAGGATGATCGCCATCGAGATGGTCAGCATCCAGAGGATCGGCTTGCGCGATCCGAAGGTGCGGGTGGTGCTGCGATCGATCCACGGGAGCAAGATGAGGATCGTGGTCGCGATGCCGGGGATGATGATCGCGCCGACGATCTCGAGGCTGCCCGGTACGAGATTGAGCAGGCCGAAGAGATCGAGGAAGTACCACGCCGGATACGGTACGAACTGCGACTGCGTCGGATCGGCTTTCGCGTCCAGGAACGGCGGCGCGATGAACGAGAGCCCGATGATGATCGCGAAGATCACGAACGACGCGAACGCATCCATGAACATCTGATCCGGCCAGAAGCGTCCCGGCTTGAGCGGGCGCGGGTCCTCGACCGGCGGTCCGGCCGGGCCGTTGTGGCGGAAGATCGCGAGATGCGCGCCGACCAAGGCGATCAGCGCCGCCGGCATCAGCCAGACGTGCAGGCCGAAGAAGCGGTTGATCGTGAGCGTTCCAAGCGTTGTGCCGTCCTGCGCGAAGGTCTGGATGAACGTTCCGACGACCGGCACCGTCAGGGTCAGATTGATGGCGACCTGCGATGCGAAGTAGGCGTTCATATCCCACGGCAACAGGTAGCCGGTCAGGCCGAGCACCATCGTGACGAGCAGCAAGAGCACGCCGACGATCCACTGGATCTCGCGCGGCGACTTATACGCACCCCAGATGACGACTTGCAACAAGTGCAAGAAGACCAGGGCGATCATCGCCGACGAACCCCAATAGTGCATCGAGAGCACGAAGTGCTGGAACGGATTCTGGTAGATGGCCTGCGTCGATTCCCACGCCGTGCTCGCCGACGGTGCGTAGAAGAACGTCAGGAAAATTCCGGTCGCGATCTGCAGCATCATCGCGAACATCGTCGCGGAGCCGAAGACGTACCAATAGCTCGCGCCGCCCGGAATGTCTTCCGTCATGAAGTCCTTCGCCATGGTGACGAAGCCGGTGCGCTGATCGATCCAGTTGAGCATCTTTGCGCTGTTCTCCGTTAGCTCATGTACGAGACGACGATGCGATCGGGAATGGTCGGCGCGTAGCGGATCCAGGTGATCTGCGCCTTACCGTTCTGTTCGCGAAGCGGGAGCGGATCGAGTCCGCGGTCGGCCGGTCCGTCGGTGTGCTCGCCGATCGCCGTGAACTGCGAACCGTGGCACGGGCACAGAAACTTGCCGGCCGAGTCGTCGTAGTTGAAGCGGCAGCCTAGATGCGGGCAGATCGGGCTGAAGATCGCGAAGCCCATGTTGACGGCCGGGTAGGCGACTTCGCCGCCCTTGACCTGATAGATGTCCGGGCGCTTGGCCTTGAACTTCTCGAGGTCGACCTTGACGCCCCAGACCGACTCGGGCGCCGAGGCCTCGGGCAGATACGCATCTTTGCCCGTCAGGACGAAGTCGATCTTGACCGGCTTGTCGGTCGAGGCCTGAAGCTCTTTCCAGCCGGCCGCGTCGAGCGCGGTCCACGTGCCGCCGCCGGTCCCCGTCTTGGGCAGCAGCGAGCCGACGATCGGAATCGCGAGGCCCAGGCCGATGATGCCGCCCAGCGTCAGGGTGGCGTTGGCCATGAAGGTTCGGCGGGTGATCTCTTCGGGCGTACCCGGGTCGTCATACGCGGACGGGCCGCGGTGGTCGTTCGACAAAGCTGTAGTCTCCGGCAATCGCAACGGGCGCAAGG
>JBEPVY010000177.1:0-4527 GCA_041690835.1 Vulcanimicrobiota bacterium
ATCGCTCTACGCCGGGACCCCCGACGCGGTCGTGCTCTACGACCGCGACGGCCTCCTCATCGGCGCAAATGTAGCCGCTCGGGAGCTGACGGGCTATCCGGCCTCCGAGATCGTCGGGCGACACTACCACGAGCATGTGAGCCGGCACGACTGGAAGCGTGTCGACGACGGAGTCGAAACGGCCATCCAAGGGAAGGTCGACCACTTCGAGACGTCGGTCCGACATCGCGACGGGAGCGTGATCCCGGTCGAGATCTACGTCTTCCCGGCCAAGCGCGCGGGAGCGATCGTCGGGTTCTTCGCCCAGGCGCGCGATATCGTGGCGCTTCGATCGGCGGAACTCTCGCTCGGCGTCAATCAGGACCGGTTCCGGTCGCTCTTCGAGTTCCATCCGGACGGCATCCTCGAGCTCAAGGACGATGGGGCGGTCTCACGCGTGAACGTCTCCTTCGAAAGCGAGACGGGCTTCCTCGGCGAGCAGATCGTCGGGCGGGCGTGGAGCACGATGATCGCTCCCGAGCACCGCGAGGCGGCCGACGCCGCGTTGCGCGCGAGTTCGCGGGGCGAAGCGATCGAGATCGAGTCGCAGCTGCTCGACCGTCTCGGCAACCGGATCGACGTCACCCTCAAAGTCGTGCCGTCGACGGTCGCCTCCGAGATTCGCGGCGCGTACGTGATCGCCAAGAACGTCTCGGCCCAGCGCGCCGCGGAGCGCGCGGTCATCGAACACGGCGCTCGGGTGCGCGAGCTCTATCTGGTGGCGGCGACGCGCGGCGAATCGGCGCGCGAGCAGATCGATGCGACCATCGCGCTCGCGCTACGCATGTTCGATTTCGATTTCGGCTACGTCACCCGCTTCGTCGGCGATCGTATCGAGATCAGCAACGCCGTCGGAACGCACTGGAACGTCGTCGCGGGACAGACCTTCCCGCGCGACGGGAGCCTGACGCGGCACCTGGACGATCGCGAGATGATCGAAGCCGACGACTTGGACGAATCGCCGTGGCGCGACGATCCGGGGCGCGCGAACGCGCCCTGGAGATCCTACGTCGCCATCCGTCTGCGGCTGGGCGACGACGTCTACGGCGCGATCGCGTTCGCGGCGCGCCGTCCGCGCTCCGCGCTGAGCCCGCTCGATCGCGATCTGATCTCGCTGGTCGCGCTCTTCGTCCAAGCCGCGCTCGAACGTGCGGGCTACGCCGAGCGGATCGAACAGCTGGCCTTCACCGATGGATTGACGGGTCTGCCGAACCGGGTCCTCTTCGACGACCGTATCCGGCAGACGATCGCGACGGCGAGACGTTACGATCGCGGCTTCGCGGTCATGTATCTGGACGTGGACCGGTTCAAGGATATCAACGACGAGTTCGGGCACGTGGCCGGCGATACGGTGTTGCGCGGCATCGGCGAACGCCTGCGCAAGACATTGCGCGAGAGCGACACGGTCGCGCGCTTCGGAGGCGACGAGTTCGTGATCCTGCAACCGATCGTGGACGGGGCCGCCGACGCGGCCGACCTGGCGCGCAAGGTCGTCGCCGAACTGCAGACGCCGATGAAGATCGGCGACCTCGAGCGCGAGGTGCGCGTCTCGATCGGCATAGCGCTCTACCCACAGGATGCGACCACGATACCTGAACTGATGGACCTGGCCGACCGCGCGCTCTACGCGGCCAAGCGCGCGGGCCGCAACCGTTGGTCGTTCGCGAACGAGGCGGCGGCGCGCGACGCGCTCGCCGAGCACCTCGGCGCGTCTACCCGTGCAACTGCTGAACGATGAAGATCAGCGAGAGTCCCCCGACGACGATCGCGGTCGTCCAGGCGATGGCGTTGGCGAACGGCGAGTTCGTATAGACCCCCATGATGCTCTTGCGGTTGATGATGACGAGCATCAGGATCAGCTCTGCCGGTAAGAGCACGCCTTGGATCGTCTGCGCGATCAGGATCAAGGGCAAGAGCGGGATGCTCGGGATGAGCACCAGGATCGCACCGAGGATCAGGCCCGCACCGAAGAGCGTGAAGAAGAAGGGCGCCTCCGCGAACTTGCGGTCGAGCGCCGCCTCGAAGCCGAGCGCTTCGCAGATGACGTAGGCGGTCGAGAGCGGCAAGACGGTCGCGGTGAACAGGCCGGCGTTCAAGATCCCGAGTGCGAAGATGGTGGCGGCGAGCGAGCCCGCGAGCGGCTTGAGGGCGACCGCGAAATCGGAGGCCTGACTCGGATGGATGTGTTGGCCGTGGTGGTTGGCGACGAAGATGGTCGCCGCGTTCGCGACGATCATGAAACCGGCGATCGCGATGCCGATGACCGAGCCGACGATCACGTCGGCCCGCGCGAGCCCGAGATGTTCTTCGCCCGTCCCCTTCTCGACGACGGCGGATTGCAGAAAGAACTGCATGTACGGCGAGACCGTCGTACCGATCAATCCGACGACCAGGAACATCCACTGTTTGTCGGTGGCGTGGAAGGTCGGCACCAGCGCGCCGTGCGCGACGGCGTGCCAGTCGGGATGCGCGAGGATGGCCGAGATCGCGTAGGAGATGTAGATCAGCGAGAACCCGACGAAGGTCCGCTCAACGATCTTGTTGTCGAACTTGAGGATGAAGAAGAAGACCGCGACCAGCGCGACCGGGACCGCGATATAGCGCGAGATGCCGAAGATCTCCGATGCGGTGGCGATGCCGGCGAACTCGGTCGCGGTCAGACCGACGTTGACGACGAAGAGCGCGAGCATCGCGAAGAACGAGACGCGCACGCCGAAGTTCTCGCGGATCAGCGAGGCCAGCCCCTTACCGGTGACCGTGCCCATCCGGGCGGCCATCTCTTGGACCACGATCAGGGCGACCGCGAGCGGCACCAGGATCCAGAGGATCGCGTAACCGTATTGCGCGCCGGCGGCGGAGTACGTCGCGATGCCGCCCACGTCGTTGCCGGCCGACGCGGTGATGAAGCCCGGGCCGAGAACGCCCGCGAAGAGCAGCAGCGAGCGCCACCAACGGCGCTTCGGCGCTTTGCTAGTCTGCTGCAACGACTGCCCGCCGGTGGTGGCGCGCCGTGAAGCGCGGCAGTTTCTTGGCGAGGTCGGCCGGCATGATCGCATCGATCGCATCGTCGACGGTGACGATCCCGAGCAGGGTTCCGCGATCGTCGACGACCGGCGCGGCGAGCAGATCGTAGCGCGCGATGGTGGCGGCGACCTCGTCCTTCTCGGCGTCCGGCGCGAGGGTGACCAGATCCGTCTCCATGATCCTATCGATGGTCGCATCCGGCGGTGCGAGCAGCAGGCTGCGCAGGGTCAGCACGCCGAGCAGCGCGTCGGCCTTGTCGACCACGTAGAGATAGTAGATGAACTCGGACTCGGGCGCGATCTCGCGGATCTTGCGGATGGTCGCTTCGGCGGTGCGATGCGGATAGATCCAGACGTAGTCGGTCGTCATCAGACCGCCGGCGGTATCCTCGGCGTACTTGACCAGCTCTCGCAGCTCGCCGGCCGTGAACTCGTTCATCTCGGCGAGCAAGCGGGTCTGCTGCTCTTCGGGAAGTTCGGAGAGCAGATCGGCCGCGTCGTCGGAGTCCATCTCCTCGATGATGTCGGCGGCGCGTTCGTCGCCGATGTCGTCGATCAGGGTCTTCTGCGTATCCGCATCGAGATGTTCGAAGGCGTCGGCGGCGGTCTCGTCGTCGAGCGAGCGGACGACCGCGAGCGCCTCACGCGCGGAGAGGTCCCCGATGATCTCGGCCAGGTCCGATGGATGCAGGCGCGCGAGCTTGCTCTCCTTGACCGAGAGCCGGACTTCGGACGGATTCGCGTCGCGGATCGGGGCGACCGAATCCCAGGCGATCATGGCCCGCGGAACGCGCCTATAGATGAAGGGCGTGAAGCGTTTGCCGAACGCCTTGAGGCCGAGACGGCGGAGCAGGCCGGCCACGCCGACGTCGGCTGCGACCACCCGCAGGTGTCCGCCCGTGTTCGCGACCTCGATATCGTTGATCCGGACGACCTTGCGCCCGTCCACGTCGACGATCTGCTTATCGAGCAGATCCGCGACCAGATACAGCGCCTCGGCGTCGGGCGGCGCCGGCTCCTTGGGGGCGGACGTGAGCGCGACCACACCACCGCGATCGACGTCGGCGATCGACTCGATCGGCGCAAACCTGAGCCCTTGGCTCGTCTTGAGGACCAGACCGTCGATCTGAGGGAACGTGTCGTCGGGCTTGTTGACGAGGAAGTCGCTGACCCGGCCGATCGGCAGATCGTATAAGGTAGCCTGCCGTCCGACCAGCTCGCTGATGAATCCGTCGGTAAATGCCACGCTGCTCACCCCCTCTCCCAAACAGAAATAAGACGAGAGGTGTCGCGTCCTACCTCATTCGCACCGAGCTTTGGCACCACGCGCCGTAGAGCCCCGAGGGGCTCAGCCGCATTAGACAACGCCTTGGATCGGCGAGGTCTGGTCTACCCGCTTGGCGTCTCTCGACGTTTCGGGGCAGCGGCCTGTGTATCGCGTGGACGCCTCACCTAGCGAGGTATC
>JBEPVY010000178.1:0-4505 GCA_041690835.1 Vulcanimicrobiota bacterium
GCTGACCTGCTGATTACGAATCAGCTGCTCTACCAACTGAGCTACGTCGGCGCAAAAGGGGCGGCGGACCCGTTTCGGCGAGGCCCCAGGTGCCCCTGCCCGCTAAGGTCGCAGGTCCGCCGGAAAGCGCCTCGGAAGGCTGACGCCGGAGGAACCTCATCGGTGATTCGACTCTTTCTCGCGCTACCCGTTCTCGTTCTCGCGCTCGCCGCCGTACCCGTCTTGGTGCCCGCCGGCGCCGTCGATGCGGCTTCCACGACCATCAGAAACGCGGCCGAGAACAAGGCCTATACCCGCGCCCTGAATACGGCCGACCCGGTCGCGCGCGCGGCCGCGCTGGAGACCTTCCTCGCGGCCTATCCGGCCAGCGTCGTCAAGATCGATGCGCTCGAGGAAGAGATGAACGCGTACCAGCAGGCCAACCAGGCCGGCAACGTCGAGATGGCCGCGTCCCGGCTCCTCGATCTCGACCCGAAGAACGTGCACGCTCTGGCGATCTCCGTCTATCTGACGCGCCAGGAAGCCGCTCCCAGCGACGCCGCCATGCTCCAAGCGATCGACATCCTGGCCAAGCGCGGCCTGGCCGCGCTACCCGGCTGGAAGCGCCCCGCCGGGCTCTCCCCGGCCACGTTCGCGGCGCAGCACGTCCAGATGAACGACATCTTCTATGGCGCGCAGGCGTTCGTCGCGCTCGCCTCCGGCGATTACGCCGGCGCGCGCGCACTCTATCTCGAAGAGCAGGCGTTGATCGCCAATCCGCTCGACGTCTATCAACTCGCGCTCGCCGATCTGCAACGGAAGCCGCTCGATCCCGCCGGTTTCTGGTACGCGGCCAAAGCGATCGCGCTCGACCGCGCCGGCGCTAGTGCCGACGCGGACAAGATCGAGGCGTTCGCGCGCGCGAACTACACGCGCTATCACGGCAGCGTCGATGGTTGGGATGCGATACTCGCCGGTGCAGCGGCGCAGGGCGCGCCGCCCGTCGGTTTTACGGTCACGGCGAAGCCGTAGGGCTCGGCCCCAGACCAAGCGTCCATTGCAGAAATAGCGGCCTAACCGGCTGGTCCGCGCATCCATGTGGCGACGAGGCGTTTTCTTGAACATGTGAAGATAACGACTATCGGCATCGGCGGCATGACCTGCGAAAACTGCGTCCGCCACGCGACTCAGGCGTTGCTCGGGGTCCCCGGGGTCGAGAGCGCAGAAGTGGATCTTGCGACCGGGTCGGCCACGATCTCGACCGTCGGAGAACCGCCTCGGGAGGCCATCGCCGCGGCACTGGCCGACGAGGGCTACGAACTGTCGTGACCCGGACCGAACTCGCCGTCGGCGGGATGACCTGTGCTTCGTGCGTCGCCCACGTCTCGCGCGGTCTCAAGCGCGTCCCGGGGGTCGCTTCGGCGAGCGTCAACCTCGCGACCGAACGCGCCACCGTCGAGCACGACCCGACCGTCGAACTCCCGGCACTGCTCGGCGCGATCGAGAAGGCCGGTTACACGGCGAGCCTTGCGTCGGACGGCGCGGATGACGACGCCCGGCGGCGCGACCGCGAGATCGCCCACAAGCGCGCGCTCCTGATCCTCGCGATCGTCTTCTTCGTTCCGACCGTCGGGCTCGGCATGTTCGTCGGGGAGTTCGGCGGCAAAGACTGGTTGATGCTCGGGCTGACGCTGCCGGTCTGGGCGATCGCCGGATTCCCGTTCCATCGCGGCGCGATCGCACAACTGCGACACGGAACGGCGAACATGGATACGCTGATCTCGCTCGGCTCGACGGCCGCGCTCGGCTACTCGATCTACGCGACCATCGCGATGGTGCCGGGCTACTACGAGACTGCAAGCGCCATCATCACTCTGATCGCGCTCGGCAAATATATCGAGACGCTGGCGCGCGGTCGGAGCAACGCGGCCATTCGCGCACTCCTCGACCTGCAGCCCTCGACAGCCCGCGTGCGCGCAGCCGACGGCACCGAGAAGACGATTCCGATCGAGCACGTCGTCAAAGGCGACCGGGTGGTCGTCCCGGCGGGCGAGCGCGTTCCGGTAGACGGGACCGTCGAGTCCGGCCGGAGCGCGGTCGACGTCGCGCTGCTGACCGGCGAACCGCTGCCCCAAGAAGTCGGCCCCGGAACGAACGTCCGCGCCGGTACGATCAACGGCGACGGCGCGCTGCTCGTGCTCGCGACCGCCATCGGTGCGGGGACGTCGCTTGCGCGGATCGTCCGCATCGTACGCGAAGCGCAAGGATCGACGCCGCCCGTTCAAGAGCTCGCCGATCGCATCGCCGGCATCTTCGTCCCGGTCATCCTGGCGTGCGCCGTCGTCACGTTCGCGGGCTGGCTCCTGACCGGACACGGCTGGACGCCCGGCTTGGTCGCAGCGGTCGCCGTCTTGGTGGTCGCCTGCCCGTGCGCGCTCGGTCTCGCGACGCCGACGGCCATCGTCGTCGGCATCGGGATCGGTGCCAAGCGCGGCATCCTCTTCAAAGATGCGCGCGCGCTCGAGATGCTCGGCACGGCGCGCACGGTCGTCTTCGATAAGACCGGTACGCTGACGCAAGGCAAGCCAAGCGTCACCGCGGTGCACGGCGCGAACGGCGCGACCCGCGCCGACGTCCTCGAACTCGCCGCCGCACTCGAACGCGACTCATCCCACCCGCTCGCGAGCGCGATCGTGCGCGCTGCAGAGGCCGACCTGCTCGTCTTCGCACCCGCGACCGAGGTCGTCGCGCAGCGCGGACGCGGACTTCGTGCGCGCGTGAACGGTGCGGACATCCTGGTCGGTACGGCCGCCTTCACCGGTAACGTCGTCGCCGCTAACGATACGACCCAGGTCTTCGTCGTGCGCGACGGCACTCGCATCGGATCGATCGAACTCGCCGATCCGGTCCGTCCGACGTCGCGCGTGGCCGTGGACGCGCTGCGCGCGCTGGGCTTGGAGATCGCGATCGTGAGCGGCGATGCCGACGGCCCGGTCGGCACCGTAGCGCGCGCCCTCGGAGTCGAGCGCGTCTACGCTTCCGCCAGCCCGGAGCGCAAGGCCGAGATCGTCCGCGCCCTGCAACGCGGCGGCGCGCGAGTCGCGTTCGTCGGTGACGGGATCAACGACGCGCCCGCGCTTGCGGTCGCGGATATCGGCATCGCGATGGGCGGCGGCACCGAGATCGCGATGGAGACCGCCCAAGCGGCGATCGTCTCGAACGATCCTGCAGCATTGGCGAGCGCCGTCCGGCTCTCGCGCGCGACCACCCGCACGATCGCGCAGAACCTCTTCTGGGCGTTCGGCTACAACGTGGTGCTCGTTCCGCTCGCGGCGTTCGGGATCGTCCAGCCGGTCTACGCTGCCGGTGCGATGGCGATCTCGAGCCTGTTCGTAGTCGGCAACTCGCTCTTGCTCCGGAAGCGCGCGTAGGCGTGGCGACGAACGCACCGACCGGCTGAACAACGTCCGGAGTCAATTCCCGGGACGCCGATCCTTGCTATGCTCGATGTATGCCCTACATCATCACCGAACCGTGCATCGGGACCAAGGATCGTTCGTGCGTCGACGTCTGCCCGGTCGACTGCATCAAGGGCACCGACTCCGACGAGATGCTCTATATCGATCCGGCCGTCTGCATCGACTGCGGCGCGTGCGTCTCGGCCTGTCCGGTCGAGGCGATCTTCGCCGAGGCGGACGTCCCGCCGAAATGGGAGCCGTTCGTCGAGATCAACGCGGCCTATTTCCGCAAACCCGGTGTTTAAATGGTACGATGCGGCCATGCACTTCACGGACCCGATACGCCCCGGTCTCGCCCTCGCCGTCGTGGCGCTCCTGTCCAGCGGTTGTAGCCATACTCCCGGCGACCGCTTGCCGCAGGTCGAAGCCTCGATCGCGAGCGACGCGAAGACGGGAGCACCCACCGTACAAGACCCGGCGGTTCTTCCGAACGTTCCGGACGGCGATAGGGTCGTGGTCAAGCTCGTGCTCCTGGACCGGACGATCGAGATCGCGCCCGGCGTGAAGTATCAGACCTGGACTTTCAACGGGACCGTGCCGGGACCGGTCATCCGCGCGCGCGTCGGCCAGACCATCGACGTGACCCTCACCAACAAGTCCGGGATGGCGCATTCGATCGATTTCCATTCCGCACTCGCGCCGCCGAACGTCGCCTATCAATCGATCGCGCCGGGAATGTCGATCCATTTCTCATGGGTCGCCAAGTATCCGGGTGCGTTCCTCTACCACTGCGGAACGCCGCCGGTCTTGATGCATATCAGCAATGGCATGTACGGTGCCGTGATCGTCGATCCTCAATCCGGCTGGCCGAACGGGAACATGCTCTCGTACGTCCTGTTGCAGAGCGAGTTCTACACCCAACCGGTGCCCGGGCGACCCGGCTACTATCGCGGTGATTATGCGAAGGCGCGTGAGTCGAGGCCGGATCTCGTCGAGTTCAACGGCTACGCCATGCAGTACGTCAAGAAGCCGCTCCCGATCTCCGTCGGCAATCCGGTCCGGGTCTTC
>JBEPVY010000179.1:0-4479 GCA_041690835.1 Vulcanimicrobiota bacterium
GCGAGCAGCTTTTTCGCACGATGCGAAAAAGCGAGCGTCCCCGCAATGCGACCCCACCCCGTTCACTCCCACGCGCGAAAGAGAACTACTCCGCCATAACCTCGTCGATAAAGCACCAGCGCCACGCCTCACCCGGCTGTGCAGACTGCATGACCGGATGTTTCGTCGCGTGGTAGTGCTTGGTGGCGTGCGTGTTCGGGCTGGAGTCGCAACAGCCGACGTGGCCACAGGTGAGACACTCGCGGAGGTGGACCCATTGGCCGCCGGTCTTGAGGCACTCTTCGCAACCGGTGGTGTTGGGGGCGTGCGGTTTGGCTTCGCGGAGGTGGTCGCAGGTGTCGGGCATGTTATTGCGCCGTCTGGGCGTCGATGTAGCACCAGCGCCAGGATTGGCCGGGCTCGGCGGATCGCATGACGGGGTGGCCGGTCTCTTTGAAGTGCTTGGTGGCGTGCATGCCGGGGGTCGAGTCGCAACAGCCGACGTGACCGCAGGTCAGGCAGGCGCGGAGCGCGACCGGCTTGACGCCGGCGGCGTTGCACTCGGCGCAACCGCCGGTGTCGGGGGCGTGGGTTCCGGCTTCCTTGAGATGAGCGCAGAGATCGGGCACGGTCACTCCTTTATCGCGGGCAGATCCCAGAGCACGATCTCGCCGGTTCCGGCGAGATCGATCTTGGGGATGTCGTAGAGGCGGGCGGCGTCGCCCTTGGTGAGCTGCTCGCCGTTGATCGTCACTTCTCCGTCTCCGACGAAGACGAAACCGTAGCGCTTCGGTTCGAAGGCGTGTTCGAGCGTCGCGTTCTCGAGGCGCGCGAGCTTGAGGGTGGCATCTTGGGTGATACGGATGGGCGCTTCGACGGCGCGTTGGCCGCTGACGGCGGTGAGCCAGCGATTGCGGCGAGCGTCGAGCGTGAAGTCCATCTGACCGTAGGACGGCTGGATGCCGACCTGGCCGGGGACGATCCACATCTGTACCAGATGCAACGGGGCGTCTTTGCGGTGGTTGAACTCGCTGTGGCGCACGCCCGTGCCGGCGCTCATGAACTGGATCCCGCCGGGACCGACCACGCCTTCGTTGCCCATGCTGTCCTTATGGGCGAGCTCGCCCTCGAAGACGTAGGTGACGATCTCCATGTCGCTGTGCGGGTGTTGAGGGAAGCCGGTTCCCGCGGCGATCGTGTCGTCGTTGAAGACGCGCAGCGCGCCCCACGCCATGTTGGCCGGATCGAAGTAGTCGGCGAAGCTGAACGAGTGGTGAGCGTCGAGCCAGCCGTGGTCGGCATGGCCTCGCTCGCTCGCACGCTGGATCGAAAAGGTCGGGGTTGCTGTGGTCATGCTCCTCACAATCCGAGGGGCACCGGGATTGGTTGCGGAAACCGCCCCGGGATGGTCGCGACCTACCTGCAGTACTGGCGGATCAACGTCCTGACGTTTCTGGAGTACCGGGCCAACTTCATCATGTGGTTCGGCTTCACGCTGGTCTACCACGTGACGGCCCTGGCGGCGCTCTTCGTGACCATGCACCAGTTCCCGACCATGAACAGCTGGGACATCCGCCAGATGTTCTTCCTCTACGCCATGTGGATGGCCGGGCACGAGCTCCATAACGCCTTCTTCTTCAACGTCGTGAGCGTACCGGAGTACGTACGCGAGGGCCGCTTCGACCGGTTCTTGGTGCGTCCGCTCGACGAACTCTTCCAAGTATTGACCGTGCCGTCCCAGCAGTTCCCGGACGGACTGATCCTGGCCATCATCACGCTCTGCGTGGCCACGTCGGTGGTCGGCGTGCGCGTCGACTGGCTCTTCCTCGTGATGGTCCCGCTGATCGCGATCGGCGGCGCGCTGATCGACTTCGGGATCTCGCTTCTGGTGGCGGCGCTCTCGTTCTGGTTCGTGCGGGTCGACACGTTGCGTTGGATGGTGATGTCGCTCGAACAGGAGTTCACGCGCTATCCGATCAGCATCTACCAGCGCGGCGTCCAGTTCGTGCTGGCGTTCATCCTGCCGTTCGCGTTCATGAACTACTTCCCGGCGACCTACTTCTTGCAGAAGACGGACCAAGGACTTCACCTCAATCCGACGGTCGGTCTGCTCACGCCCCTGGTCGGTCTCGTCTGGTTCGGCGTTTCGTACGCCGTCTGGCGCGTGGGCGTCAATCACTATCAAGGGACCGGCTCGTGAAGCGTAGCCTCTTCCTGGCGGGCGCCGGCGCGCTCGTCGCGATGCCGCGCGTCGCCTCCGCGGCGACCCTGCGATCGCAGCTCCACGCGATCGCCCGCCGCATGCCGGCGACCGCCGGCATCGTCGCGATGACGATGCAGAGCGAGATGCCGGTCTTCGCCTACAACGCGGATCTCTCGTTCCCGACCGCCTCGATCATCAAGCTGGTCATCATGCTGACCGCCTTCAATCGCGAAGCGAACGCGCCCGGCGCGCTCTCCGAACGTATCGTCACGCATCGGGCGGACCTGATCGGCGGCTCCGATTTCATGGCGACCCGACCCGACGGCGCCGCGCTCAGCGTGCTGGAGCTGATCCATCCGATGATCACGCTCTCCGACAACACCGCCTCGAACATCCTGATCGACCACTTCGGCGTCGACGCGATCAACGCGACCGCCGCCGAGGCGGGCTTGCACCAGACCCACCTCCAGCGCAAGTTCCTCGACTTCAGCGCGATCGTCCATCACCAAGACAATCGCACCACACCCGCCGACATGGCCCATCTGCTGTTCGCCTTCGAACGCGGCGCGCGCGAAGGCATTCCGACGGTCGCATCCGCGACCGCCTGTCGTTCGATGGTCGACATCATGCTCGGCCAAACCGATAAGGAGGGCATCCCCGACGGCGTGCCCGGCGTCCCCGTCGCCAACAAGACCGGCGCGATCGACTACACCCGCAACGACGTCGCGATCGTCGACCCGTACGGCAACTCGCCGTTCGTCCTCGCGATCCTCACCGAGAACGCCCGTAACTACGGCAGCGTCTATCTCGGTATGCGCAACCTCGCCCGCACGCTCCAACACCACCTGGCCGGATCGAACGCTTGACTCTGACGCAACGTCATAGTCTAGCCTGGAGTGCATGAGACCAGCCGTGGACACGAACGACGATACGCTGCTCCAAGCCAAAGAGTTCGCAGATCGCGCAGGCGTCACCGTACGCACCCTGCACATCTACGATCGCGAAGGGCTCCTCCAACCCGCCACCCGGACGGAGTCCAACTACCGTCTCTACGGCGAAGCCCAACTCGAACGGCTGGAACAGATCCTGGCGCTCCGCTTCGTCGGCTTCGGTCTCGACCGCATCAAAGAACTCTTAGCGGGCCCGCCCCGACCTCTGGTCGGAGCGCTGCGTATCCAACGCGAGATCATCGAGCAGCAAAAGCGCCACCTCGAGACCGCCATCGGCGCTATCGACGAAGCCGAACGCGCGCTCGAAGCCGACCCGACGGCCGACCGCTGGAAGACGCTCCGCGACGTCATCGAGGCACTCAAGATGAAACAAGACCACAACTGGACCGAGAACTACTACACCGAAGAAGACCGAGAAAAGCTCGCCGAAAAGATGAAGACGACGCCGAAAGAAGTCGTCCAAAAAGGCCAAACCGATTGGGCCGACCTGATCGCAGACGTCGAAGCGGCCGCCGCCCGCAACGACGATCCGAAAAGCGAATCCTCGGATGCACTAGCAGCCCGCTGGAAATCCCTCATCCACCAATTCACCCAAGGCGATCCCGCCATAAGCAAGGGCCTGAACAAGCTCTGGTCCGACCAAACCTACTGGCCCAAAGACTTCAAGCGCCCCTACAGCGACGCCGCCGACACGTTCATCAAGTCCGCAATGGAAGAACGCCGAAACAAGAACGGCAATGAAGAGGGAGGCTGTTAACGCCTCGCGGCGCAAGCACACCAACAACGGAGCGCAGTTAGGTCGCCGAAGCCAAGCGAGATCACCGCTCGGTTCCCGTGGGTGAGCCGGGGTGTGGCGACGTCGGTGAAGTGGGCCCGTCGCGGGCCGCGAAGCCTGGAGGGCGAGAGCGGCGCGCGCTCTCCGCCGCGCGCACGAGGCGCGCCCGCCCATCTGAAGCGATGTCGCCGCACCCCGGCTCACCCACGGAAACCGCGCCGCAATCCTACATAGCGAAAGGACCTACGAAGCGACGGCTTTCGGTTCGATCGTGACCTTTTGCATCGCGTCCCCGACGCGGATCGCATCGAGCGCATCGAGCGCATCGAACCCGTCGGTCATCTGTCCGAATACCGTGTACTGCTTGTCGAGGAAGCGCGCGTCGTCCAAGCAGATGTAGAACTGCGATCCACCCGAATCCGGCTGCGCCGACCGCGCCATCGCCACCGTCCCGCGTACGTGCGGGCGATCGCTGAACTCGGCCTTGAGCCGATAGCCCGGTCCGCCGGTACCGTTGCCGTCCGGATCGCCACCCTGGATCACGAAGTTCGGCTCGACGCGGTGGAACTTCA
>JBEPVY010000180.1:0-4455 GCA_041690835.1 Vulcanimicrobiota bacterium
CCCTACGTCGCGACCTGCATCGCGGCGTTCGCGCTCTCGCTCCCGCAGCCGTTCGCGGGCGGTGCGCTCGGCTATCTGCGCGCCGCCGGTTCGACCGGGCTGTTCCTCGCGATCGTCGTCTGCCTGTGCGTCGCGGGTGGCTTCGCGGCGATCGGCCGCATCCCGACCATGCTCGCCGCCGCCGCGCTCTTCGGCGCGCTCTTCGCGTTCCATCATCCGCTCGCGAACCTGCTCTTCGCCGCGCTCGCGCCGCTCGGCGCGCTCGGCGACAGCTACGTCGCGCTCGTGGTGATCGTGCTGATCGAGACGCTGCTCTGGCTGATCGGCGTGCACGGCCCGGCGCTGCTCGCGGCCGTCGTGACGCCCGTCTACATCACGCTCCAATCGCAGAACGGAGATGCGTTCGCGCATCACCTGCCGCTCCCGCACATCGTGGTGGTCTCGCTCTTCCTGTTCGTCTTTCCGGGCGGCGCGGGCGCCACTTTGCCGCTCGCGGCGTGGCTCGCGATCTCGCGGGTGCCGCGTCTGCGCACGGTCGGGCGCGCGGTCTTCGTGCCGTCGTTCTTCAACATCAACGAACCGCTCTTGTTCGGCCTGCCGATCGTGTTCAACGGCTTCCTGGCCGTGCCGTTCGTGCTCGCGCCGCTGGTCCTCGCGACCACGACCTACGCGGCCGTCGCGCTCGGCTGGGTGACGCGCCCGATCGCCTACATCCCGTCCGCGTTACCGACGTTCATCTCGACCTATCTCGCGACGTCGTTCGACGCGCGCGCGATCCTGCTCGCACTCATCAACATCGCGATCGCCGCGATCATCTACCTCCCGTTCGTCCGGGCCTACGAAAAGCACGAAATGACACACACCGCATGATCGATCTTCTCTGCACCACTTTCGCTATCGACGGGCCGGTGCGCGTCGCCGCATTGCGCGCCTGGGAGCGCGTGCGCGACGTGCGCTACGATGCGCAGGCCGTCGTGAAGGCGAACGTACTGCGCGCGTTTCTCGAGCAAGGTATCGCCGAGAGCGATTTCGCCGGATCGTCGGGCTACGGCTATGACGACGCCGCGCGTGCGGCCTACGAAGGATTGCTCGCGCGCGTGTTCGGCGCGGAGCGTGCGCTCGCGCGGCTCTCGATCGTCAGCGGCACGCACGCGATCGTCACCGCGCTCGCGGCCTGCGTCGCGCCCGGAAAGACGTTGCTCTCCGCGAGCGGCCGGCCCTACGACACCCTGCGCAACGCGATCTGCGACGCCGAGCACGCGCTCGTCGCGACGCAGCACATCGGCTATCGCGAAGTCGCCCTGCGGCCCGACGGCGCGCCGGATCTCGAGGGCATCGAACGCGAACTCGAACCCGGCGACGTCGACGCCGTCTTCGTCCAACGCTCGCGCGGCTACGCCCCCCGCCCGTCGCTGACGGTCGCGCACATCGGCGCTATCGTCGAACGCGTGCGCGCCTGCGCGCCGGGCACGCCGGTGCTGGTCGACAACTGTTACGGCGAACTGGTCGAAGCGCGCGAGCCGACGCACGCCGGCGCCGACCTGGTGATGGGCTCGCTGATCAAGAATCTCGGCGGCTCGCTCGCGCCCGCCGGCGGGTACGTGGCCGGACGTGCGGATCTGGTCGCGCGGGTCGCCTCGCGCCTCTACGCTCCCGGCCTGGGCGACGCTCTCGGGCCGACCCTCGGCTTCGGCCGGGCATTCGTGCAAGGGCTGTTCTTCGCGCCGTCGGTCGTCGAGCAGACCCTGCGGGGCCTCGACTTCGCGGCCGCCCTGTTCGAGGAGCTCGGCTTCGAGGTCGACCCGCTCCCGGGCGCCGTCCGCACCGATATCGTCCAAGCCATCCGCCTTGGAGAAGCACCCGCGCTCATCCGGTTCGCCGAAGGCCTCCAGCAAGCGCTCCCGGTGAACGCGCGCTTCCGGCCCGAACCGGGCGCCGTCCCCGGCTACACGGACCCGGTCATCATGTCGAGCGGTTCGTTCGTCGGGGGCGCGACCATCGAACTCTCATGCGACGCGCCCCTGCGCGCCCCGTTCGAGGTCTACCTTCAGGGCGGCATCTCGGCCGAACATGCCTACCTAGGCGCGCTCTTTGCGGCCCGCCGCGTCGTTGAAGGCGGCCACATGTCAAAAGAGAACAGGTAGCGCCTGTGAGCACAGGCGATCGAGCGCAACAACGGAAATTTTTCCGCGCAAGAGTGGACTTCCCGACCACCGTCATCGTCCCGGGCGGCGAGCTGGTCTTGATCGGCCGCGCGATCGACCTGAGCGGCGGCGGCGTCCGGGTGGCGACCGCGAGCGATATTTCGCCCGGCCAGTCGGTCGTTCTGCGCTTCTGCCTGCCCGGCCACGAGAACGAGATGCTGGTGCGCGGCAAGGTCGTGCTTTCGTTCTACGACGCCTCGCGCCGGGAATACGAACACGGCGTCGCCTTTACGCAGTACGCCCAGCCGGATCAGGATCAGATCATCGCCTACGTCCACGAACTGCAGACGCAGCCGTAGTCGGGGATGGCTAGCGCTCTTCGTGCTCTCCCGAGCCGAGGAAGCCGTAGAAGAAGTACTTGTTGCCTTCGGTAGTCGTGACGACGATGCGCGTTTCATCGATCTCTGCGGACGCGACCGTCTTGCCGATCATCGTCTCGAGGATGGCTTGGGCCTGCAGAAACTCAGCTTCGCGCAATGCGTCGGGCTCCACCTCAATAAGATGGAGAAGCTCGTCAATACGGTCGTTCATCACCAATTATACTCATCGTCCGGGGGACGAGATTTGTTAGCGGAACGTAATGCCTGATAGAACTTTCAGAGGGGTCGCCCCCCTGGTTGAGGAGAAGCGGGTGAGTGAAGTGTTCGTTCTAGAGGTGCTCAGCGGGCCGTTGGACGGGAAGACCTGGCCATTCGACTCCGAGATCGTGGTCGGCCGGGACGACCAGGTGGCGGATGCCTGCCTGGCGCTCGACCGCTACGTCTCGCGTCGCCACGCCGTCCTGCGAGGGCAGGGTGAGAAGCTGATTCTGGCCGATCTCGAGAGCCGCAACGGCACCAAGCTGGACGGCAAGCCGGTCGTCGGCGAGGTCGAGCTGGCCGTCGGGGCGCCCTTCGTGGTCGGGCGGACCGTCCTCCGGGTGACCCGAGCCTAGCAGGCCCGTGGAAAAATCCCCGACCCCGCCTTCGGGCCGCTTTCGCAGCGCTTTCTTCGTTGCTCATCGGTCACGATGCTACGGCATCGCTCCCTCTTCGCGCCTCGAAATCACTACAAAAGCGGGTCCCGAATCCGGGGCCGCGGCTTTTCCACGGGCCTGCTGACGCTGATGCAGGTCGCCTCCGCGATCGCGCCCGCGCGCGCTCTGGTTCGCGCGCTGCCCCGGCCGCTCGGCTTCGTGCCGACCATGGGCGCGCTCCACGCCGGACATCTGGCCTTGGTCGCAGCCGCCCGGGAGCGCTGCGCGAGCGTCGTCGTCTCGGTCTTCGTCAATCCGCTCCAGTTCGGTCCGAGCGAGGACTTCGTGCAGTATCCGCGCGATCTGGACGGCGACTTCGCCAAGCTCGCGAGCGCCGGCGTGGATCTGCTCTTCGCGCCCGACCCGCAGGCGATGTATCCGGCCGACTTCGCGAGCGCCGTCGACGTCGGTCCGATCGGCACCCAGTTCGAGGGCGGCTTGCGCCCGACCCATTTCACCGGCGTGACGACGGTGGTCGCGAAGCTGCTCAACGTCGTGCAGCCCGACGCGCTCTATCTCGGACAGAAGGACGCGCAGCAGACCGCGGTGCTCCGCAAGCTGGTGCGCGATCTGGCCTTTCCGGTCGACGTCGAGATCGTGCCGACCTCGCGCGAACCCGACGGGCTCGCACGATCGAGCCGCAACGCCTACCTCACCGATGCCGAGCGCGCGGAAGCGCCGACCCTGGCGCGCTCGTTGCACGCGCTCCGCGACGCGCTTGCGAACGGCGCGAGCAAGGCCGAGGCGATCGATGCGGCCGGCGCGGTACTGAGCACGCTTGCGCGGCTCGACTACTACGACGTCGTCGATGCGGACACGTTCGAACCGATCGAGACGCTGCGCCCGCCCGCTTTCGTGATCGGCGCCGCGCGCTTCGGCGCGACCCGGCTGTTGGATAATCTATGGATCCCGAGCTGACCGGCGCGCGCGTCCTGCTCTGCGTGACCGGCGGCATCGCCGCGTACAAAGCGGCCGGGCTGACCAGCACGCTCGTGCAACGCGGCGCGATCGTGGACGTCGCGATGACGGCCGAGGCGGAACGTTTCGTCGGCCCGCTCACGTTCGCATCGCTGACCGCGCGCCCCGTCTACACCTCGCTCTGGGACGCACCCGAGCGGATTCCGCACATCCGGCTGGTCCGCGAAGCGCAGGTCGTACTGATCGCGCCCGCGACCGCGAACACGATCGCCAAGATCGCGACCGGCATCGCCGACGACATCGTCGGCGCGTTGGTGC
>JBEPVY010000181.1:0-4448 GCA_041690835.1 Vulcanimicrobiota bacterium
CGCGGATGAGGTTCTCGGCCTTGATCGCGACCTTGCGCTCGCCGGCGAGCGACGTGCCCTGCGGAGCCTGCACGAGCGTGATGAAGTAGCCCTGATCTTCGGTCGGGATGAACCCGGTCGGCGTCGTCTTGAAGAGAAATGCGGTCAACAAGAGCGCGAACGCGAAGACGCCGAGCACGAGCCAGCGGCGTTTGAACATGCCGGGCAGACGTTGCGAGTAGCCGTCCTTGAAGGCATGGAACTTGCGGTTGAACCAGCCGAAGAAACCGCGCGTCGATTCCGGGAAGTCTTTGAGCAGCAGGGCCGAGAGCGACGGCGCGAGCGTCAGCGCGGTGAAGAGCGAGATCGTGATCGAGGCGGCGATCGTGAGGGCGAACTGCTTGTAGACCTGGCCCGTCGTCCCCGGGAAGAATGCGACCGGCACGAAGACCGCCAGAAGCACGAGCGAGGAGGCGACGACCGCGCTACGGACCTCGTTCATGGCCGCCGCCGCGCCTTCGACGCCGCTCTGATGGTGTTCGTGGGCGTAACGCGCGATATTCTCGAGCACGACGATGGCATCGTCGACGACGAGACCGGTGGCGAGCGTGAGGCCGAAGAGCGTGATCGTGTTGATGGTGAATCCGAACAGCTTCATCACGAAGAACGTCCCGATCAACGAGACCGGGATGGTGACGGCCGGGATGATCGTCGAGCGCACGTCTTGGAGGAAGACGAAGATCACCAGGATGACGAGCAGGATCGCGATGAGCAGCGTGACGATGACGTCCTTCATCGATTCGTTGACGAAGGTCGTGCTGTTGAACGCGACGCGATAGTGCACGCCGGGCGGAAACGATTTGGAGAGCGCGTCGAGCCGTCCGAGCACGCCCTGGGAGACGGCGAGCGCGTTCGCCGTCGGGAGCTGAAGGATCCCCAGACCGACCACGTTGTCGTTGCCGTCGAAGCGGACGAACGACGAGTAGTCCTCGGCGCCGAGCTCGATGCGCGCCACCTCTCCGAGTTTGGTGAAGCCGCCGTCCGGGTTGGTGCGCACGATGATGTTCGCGAACTGGCTCGGATCGGTCAGGCGCCCGACGGCGTTGACCGACATCGTGTATGGTTGATCGGCCGCCTCCGGCGCGGAGCCGATGCTACCGGCCGCGACCTGGACGTTCTGTTCCTGAAGCGCGTTGACGACGTCGCTGACGGCGAGGCCGCGGCCGGCGAGTTGGACCGGGTTGAGCCAGATGCGCATCGCGTAGCGGCGCTGGCCGAAGATCTGAACGTTCGAGACGCCCTGGACGCGCTTGAGATCGTTGACGACGTTGAGTTCGGCGTAGTTGCCGAGGAACTGGGTGTCGTACTTTTTCGAGTCCGACGTCAGCGCGAGCGCCATCACGAACGAACCGGAGTTCTTGCTCACCGAGATACCGGTCTGACGGACCGAGGCCGGAAGACTCCCGATAGCGGATTGCACGGTGTTCAGGACGTCGGCAGCGGCGATATCGAGGTTGCGGCCGAGCTCGAACGTACAGGTGATAACCGAGATGCCTTGCGAGCTCTGCGAGGTGATGTAGCGCAGGCCCTCGACCCCATTGACGGCCTGTTCGAGCGGTGTGGTGACGCCCGTCTCGACGGCCTGTGGGCTCGCGCCGATGTAGACGGTCGTGATCGTCACGACCGGCGGAGCGATATCCGGGTATTGCGCGATCGGTAGGGTCGGGATGGCGATCACGCCTGCGATCAGGATGACCAGCGAGCAGACGATCGAAAAGATCGGTCGGCGTAGAAATATATTCGTCACGTCGAAACCCCTAGACACACCCCCGTCTAGAGGCGTTGCAGATTTTTTTGCGCTACCGGTCTTCGAACGCCGATACCCGCCGGTCCATCGCATCGAACCGGACATCGAGCCGGTCGAACCGCCGGTTCATCCGCGTCTCGAGCGGATTCTACGCCTTGGCCATTGCCGTTCGGTTTCCTCGAAGTGTCCGCCCTCGAGTTTCAGGGAGAGGCGGCTAGTGAAAGGCCTGCTCCGCGTGGTAGGAAGAGCGCGAGAGCGGGCTGCTGACGACCTGGTGGAAGCCCTTGGTCTTGGCGAGCGCTCCGAGTGCCTCGAATGTGGCAGGGGTGATGAACTCGACGACCGGCAGATGCTTCTTGGTCGGTTGCAGATATTGGCCCATCGTGAAGATGTCGACGCCGACCGCACGGGCATCTTCCATCGTCTGCTCGATCTCGTCGGCGGTCTCGCCGAGGCCGAGCATCAGGGACGTCTTGGTGAAGCGTTCCGGCGCGCGCCGTTTGGCGTGATCGAGGATCGCGAGGGACTGATCGTACTTGGCGCGCTTGTCGCGGACGCTCGGCGAGAGCCGGCGGACCGTCTCCAGATTGTGCGCGAAGACGTCGGGCCCGGCATCCATCACGATGTCGAGCGCGACCAGATCGCCGCGATAATCGCCGCTCAATATCTCGACCTTGCTGCCGGGCGCCTTTTCGTGGATCGCGCGGATCGTGTTCGCGAAGATCAGCGCGCCGCCGTCGGCCAGATCGTCGCGATCGACGGCCGTCAGCACCAGATACTTCCAACCGAGATCCCGGACCGCTTCGGCCACGCGGACGGGCTCGAGCCAATCCACTTCGCCGCGCGGATTTCCGGTCTTCACGTTGCAGAAACGGCAGCCACGCGTGCACGTATCGCCCAGGATCATGATCGTCGCCGTGCCCGCACCCCAGCACTCCGCGATATTCGGACAGGCGGCCTCTTTGCAGACCGTATTGAGCTGCAGCGAGTTGACCTCGGCCTTGACGCGCTCGTAGTCCTCGCCGTGCGGCAGTTGCACGCGCAGCCAATCCGGCTTACGCACGCGCGGCTTCTCCGTAGACTCGAGCAGACTGATCTCGATGGCCACTTAGGCGCTCTTCCCCATATGTTCTGTAACAAGCTGCATGTCGAATGCGGTTTCAGCGGCCCGCACGATCGCATCCTTAGCCTCGCCGATCGTCACGTCGCGCCCGGTCTGTGCCGAGAGCGATGTCAGGCCTCGATCCGTCAACCCGCATGGATTGATCAATCGATCGTAGTCGAGCGCCGTGCTGACGTTGAGCGCAAGCCCGTGCAACGACGTCATCTTCTGAACCGCCAACCCGATCGCGCAGATCTGATCGCGCCCTACCCAAACCCCCGCGTGCTCGCTCCAGCGCTCGCCGACGACGCCGAACGAAGCGCACGCATCGATCACCGCGCCCTCGAGCGCCCGGACCAACGGCACGACCTCGCGAAATCGTTCGAGCCGTCGGATCGGATACACGACCAACTGCCCGGGTCCGTGATAGGTGACGTCGCCGCCACGCTCGATGTTCACAACGTCGACGCCGCGTGCTGCCAACGCTTCGCGCGACAGAAGAAGATTCGCATCGCCCTTCACATTTCGCCCGAGCGTTACGACCGGCTCATGCTCGACGAAGATCCAGGTGTCCGGATCCTCACCGGTCCGAACGCGCTCGTGCACCGCATGCTGAATATCCCAAACCTCGCGATATCCGCGAAGGCCGAGATCGAGCATGCGCGCCTGTCTCAATGCCATGCGGCCGTCCCTCGACTACGCGCCTGCGGCGCTACGCTCGGGATGACAAGGGAGAGGAACGGCATTGGATGGCGAGCGATCACGGCAGAGACTTTTACTTCGCCGCGACCGGAGTCTTCGGCTTGGGGTTGACGATGTGGATGGCTTTGCCGTGAGCGGCTTCGGCGGCGTCCATGATGCCTTCGGTCAAGGTCGGGTGCGGATGGATCGAGAGCCCGATATCTTCGAGGGTCGCGCCCATCTCGAGCGCGATGACGCCTTCGCCGATCAGCGACTCGGCCTGCGGCGCGACGATGTGCATACCGAGAAGCAGATCCGTCTTGGCATCGCCGACAAGTTTGATCACGCCGTCCGACTCGTTCATCGTACGCGCGCGACCGCTAGCGGCGAGCGGGAACTTGCCGATGCGGACTTCGTAGCCTTTGGCCTTCGCCTCTTCCTCGGAGAGTCCGATGGTGGCGACTTCCGGGTCGGTGTAGACGCAGTTCGGGATCGCGATCGGATCGAACGCGGCCGACTTATCACCCGAGATCGCTTCGGCCGCGATCACGCCCTGTTTCATGGCGCGATGCGCGAGCATCGGCTGACCGGTCACGTCGCCGATCGCGAACACGCTCGCGACCTTCGTGCGCAACTGTTGGTCGACCGCGATGAAGCCCTTATCGTCGGTCGCCAGACCGGCGGCCGCGAGGTTCAGGCCGTCGGTGATCGGACGGCGCCCGACCGCGACCAGCACCATGTCGAACTCGCGCGTCTCGTCCTTGCCGTTCGTGCCGGCGCCGTTGAAGGTCGCCTTGACGACGTCGCCGTTCTTCGCGATCGCGCCGACCTTGGTGTCGAGCATGATCTCGACGCCCTGCTTCTTGAGGATGCGTCCGA
>JBEPVY010000182.1:0-4423 GCA_041690835.1 Vulcanimicrobiota bacterium
CCGCCCAGATCGACCAGCTGGTCGCGCAGAACGCCGGCCGCTGGGGTGTCGACCCTGCGCTGGTCAAGGCGATCATCGCCAACGAGTCCGGCTTCAACGCCAACGCGACCTCGAAGACGGGCGCCCAAGGGCTGATGCAGCTCGAGCCGGGCACCGCCGCGGGCCTCGGAGTGACCAACTCCTACGACCCCGGCCAAAATGTTTATGGGGGCACGCGTTACATTCGGGGGCTCCTGGACCGTTTCCATGGGGACATGCGTCTCGCGATCGCGGCATACAATGCCGGACCGGGGGCGGTCGAGAAGTATAATGGTGTTCCCCCGTATGCCGAAACCCAGAATTACGTCCAAAACGTCCTCTCCAGCTACGATAAGTATCGCGCGCAGCAGTAGCGTCGCGCTGCTGGCCGTCGGGCTGGTCTTCGGACTGTGCGCCCAGACGCCGCCGAATCTGCAGAGCGCGCTCGGGGCGTATACGGCGGGACTCGCACGCCTCGGCGCGCACGATCCGGACACGCTCGAGACCACCGGCACGATCACCGGCAATCGGCTCGCCGGGACGTTCCACATGTGGCACGCGGACCAGAACGATCGCTTCGATCAGACGCTCGGGCCGCGTACGGAGCGGACGTTCCGCAAGGGCGATCGCGAGTACATCGTCAACGCGAGCGGCAACGTCCGCGAACTGATCGGTTCGCTGGTCGCGCGCCAGCTCACCCAAGATTTCATCTCCTCGGGCGATTTCGCGAAACAACCGCAATACGACACGTTGCTCGGACCGGCCACTCTGCCGGATGGGCGCGCGGTCGTACAGATCCGGGTCGCGCCTCCGAAAGGCGACGTCGAGACCGTCTCGCTCGATGCGAAGAGCGGACTCGTCGACATGGTGAGTTACGTCGAAGGCGACGGGATCTCCACCATCACGTACCGCGATTACCGCGTTCTCCACGGCGCGCTCGTCCCGTTCGTCGAGACCGACTCGAACGGCGACGTCGCCTTCGACGTCAACCTGCAGGTCGGGCATGTGGTCGTCGATCGCACGATCCCGCCCGCGATCTTCGCGCTTCCGGCGACCTCGACCGTCTCCAACGTCGCGCCGGTGACCGTCAAGCTGACCGTGAACGGCGGACACATCTATGCGCCCGTGAACTTGCGCGGGCATTCCTACAACTTCCTGGTCGATACGGGTGCGCAGGCGGTCTTCGTCGACTCGACGGTCGCCGCCGCGAACGTGCTGATCCCCGAAGGTACCCTCGAGATCGCCGGAGCCAAGCGCGTCAGCGCGCTCGGTGTGGCTTCGCTCGAAAGCCTGGAGATCGGCGGTGCCACCTTGCCGGTCGGGATGGTCTCGATCATCGACATGGGGGACTCGACCCAGGGCGTCTTCCCGATCGACGGCGTGCTCGGCTATCCGTTCTTCGCCGCGAGCGAAGTGCGCATCGATTTCTCGAAACTCACGATGACGTTCGGAAAGCCGGGCACCCTACCGCCGCTCGGCGATCGCATCGACATCGACACCGATCGTCAACTGCCCGAAGCCCCGGCGCGCATCAACGGCACCCAGACCAACGTGCTGATCGACACGGGCAACAGCGTCGAACTGCTGGTCTTCAATCCGTTCTTCAAGGCGCATCCGGGCTTGATCACCTATCTCGGCGGCGGCC
Organism: Vulcanimicrobiota bacterium; assembly: GCA_041690835.1. Lineage (GTDB taxonomy): Bacteria > Vulcanimicrobiota > Vulcanimicrobiia > Vulcanimicrobiales > Vulcanimicrobiaceae > JALYSX01. Next base: position 1,664 of record JBEPVY010000182.1, read on the forward strand.
AGATCAGCAACTACGGCGTCGGCGGATCGATGTCGGCGGTCGGCGCCAACGTCGATCAACTCGATCTCGGGCCCTACCGGATGTTCAACCGGCGCGCCAACCTGATGCTGAGTTCGAGCGGCGCGTTCGCCGACCGGGTCGACGGCGGCAACGTCGGCCTCGGGACGCTCAAGAATTTCATCGTGACGTTCGACCTGGCCGATCGGGCGATGTATCTCGCGCGCGGAAGCAGCTTCGACGACGGACGCGACCGGCCGCGCTACGACAATCCCAACACGCAGTAGCGCGCGGTAACATTCTCGCAGTATCGCGATGACGGTGCGGTCATCCGAAGGGCGTATGCTCGTCGCATGATCGAATATACGCATCGTCTCGAGTTCGACGTCCTGACCGCGCCGCTCGCCGAGATCGACCGGCGCACGCTCTCGCAGGCCTGGTACTCGGCGCTCGACCTGGCTGCCGCGCCGTCCGCATCGCCGCGTTCGCCGAAGCGGGCCGTCGCCGATCCGGCGCCCGCACGCACCCCGATCGCGTCGCCCGCCGGTACGCCGTCGCGGGTGGCCGTCTCGAACGCGCGCATCCCGGCGACCGCACACGCGTGCGGATCCGCCGGCTCCGCCCTCGAACGCCGCTCGACCCGCAGCGAACTCGCTCGCCGGATCGAACGGATCGTGGCGCGTCCGCTGCCGGAGGCGCGCGCTGCGTCCTTCGCCCTCCGCGGGCCGCACGGCCGCGTGCAGATATTGGTCCGCTCGGTCGCAGGCCGGACGCACCTGATCGCGATCTGCGCACAAGAAGCGCGCGCCGACGTGGCGCGCGCGCTCGACCAGGTGCGCTATGCGCTCTGCGCGGTGCGCGTCCGCGGGGATGCGCGATGACGGTCGATGCGGCCATGGGCGCGGCCTTCGACCACGTCGCGATGCGCGAGCGCGAAGCCCGGACCGTCTTCGATCCGGCCCTTCCGGAGCGTGCCTACGCGATCGTCGACGACGGCCGCGGCGGCGCCCTCTACACGCGCGACGGCGGCTTCTCGATCCGCGACGGGCGGGTCGTCGACGGCACCGGCCGCGCGGTGCGCGGGACCGCGCGTAACGGCGCACCGCTGACAGACCTGCGCATCGATCCGACCGACCTCGCGCTCGGCCGCGTGCGCGATCTGCAGGTCGGCACGGACGGCCGCGTGACCTACGAACGCGAAGCGATCGACCCGCGCAGCGCCAGCTTCTCGCTCGAGAGCGTCGTGGTCGGACGGATCGCGCTCGCGCGATTTCCGATCTCGACCGCGTTGCGGCCGGTGGATGCGACCCATCTGGGTGCGCCCGACGGCGTCGTCCCGTACGTCGGGAGCGCCGACGACGGCACGTTCGGGCCGATGTCGCCCCCGCGCGACGGCATCGACGCGAGTCTTCAGCGTCTGCAAGAGGCCTATCTTGCCCTCGATGCGCTGCGCGCCGCACGGACCGCACAAAACGGGACGGAGAAGAACGCGATGGATCTGGTCAAGTGAAACACCTCGCCTTCGAAGCGCCTGCGTTGATGATCGGCGGCCGACGCGTCCGGCGCGCACGCTTGGTCGAGCGCTCGCTGCTACCGGTCGCGGCGGCGTGCGTGGTCGCCAACGGTGTGCGCGAGACGCTCGCAAGCCTGCTCTCGACCGCCGTCGAGCTACGCCTCTTCGCACCCGTGATGCCGGCGCGGGATGCGTGGCGCCGCGTGCTCGACGGCGCGCGACTCTATCGCGTGCGCGGCTCGCTCGGCGAAGCGGCGATCGTGCTCCGCGCCGATGACGCCGTCGCACTCGCGGCGCTCGCGTTCGGCGAGAGTCCGACGCGCGGTCGACCGCCCTCGCCGATCGAGCGCGAGGTGCTGGCCCGGATCGTGCGCGCGCTCGGCGGCACCCTGGGCGCGCTGATCGGGACGAGCGAAGGGCCGCCCGCCGAGAGCGATCCGGAGACGGCCGCGTACACCACGTTCTTCGAACTCGCCCTGGAGCGCCCGGCGTCGATTCGGCTCGGCGTAGCGACCCGCGAACCGGTGCTCGCCGCCGCCGCCGGGCTCCGGCCGGCGGATCTGGCCGAGGTCGAGCTGGAGCTCTCGGTTCGGTTGGCTCCCGGGCGCATCGGCCCGACCGCCCTGCGCGACCTACGCCCCGGCGCGTGCTTGCCGATAACGACACTAGCGGGGGCTGCAGCCGAGCTGTGCGCCCGTGGCCGCCCGATCGCCCGCGGCGTCTGTGGTGCCCAAAACGGACACTACGCGTTGCAGTTGAACGAAGCGAGTCTGACCACGAGAGGAACTGCTTGATCATGGCCGGTCCCGAAGCGAAGAAGAACGGCGTAGAAGCCGCTAACCTGGACGTCCTGATGAACGTCCAGCTTCACGTCACCGCGGAGTTGGGCAAGTGCCGCATGTCGGTCGCGGAAGTCCTCAAACTCGGCTCGGGCTCGATCGTCGAACTCGACCGCATGGCCGGCGGCCCGGTCGACCTGCTCGTCAACAACAAGCTCGTGGCCCGCGGCGAAGTCGTCGCCGTCGACGACAACTTCGGCGTCCGCGTAACCGAACTGATCCAAAAGCCGCTCTAAGGGAGCGAAACGCACCGGTAACAACCCCGCCATCTCGCGACAATCTGCGCGCGCTACCATGGTGGCATGGATGACGTGCTTGCCGCTGCCGGCCGAACGCATGCGACCCTACCGCTCGATGTCGTCGCCGGACTCGCGGTCGTCGCACTGATCCCCCTCTTGCTCGTGATGTGCA
>JBEPVY010000183.1:0-4415 GCA_041690835.1 Vulcanimicrobiota bacterium
TCGGGCGATGTTCGGTTTGCAGCGGAGTGTCTCTCTCGTAGAGTCGGACCCGTCATCTTCACATTAATACGACGCAAGAGGCGAGGCTGCCAACTTCGCGGCGGTGACGAGTACGAGGGGGGATGTCCAGGCGATGGTAGCACACGCGCCCCTCGTAATCAAGGCGAGAGCGAGCGCGGCCCGCTCAAATAGGGGCTCCCGGCCAGGTAGAAGCGCAGCGGCCGATCCGCGGCCTTGGAGATGCCGATCCGCACGGAGCACCCGATCGGGGCCGGCCGGGTAAAGGCCAGGTCGAGCGGTCCGGCCGTTTCGAACCGGGATCCGTCCAGGGCCGCATCGATTCCGAGGGCCATGCAAAGTCGGCCCGGCCCACGGCAGAGGTCGCGCCGAAGTGAGGTGCCGCGACGTCGCTCCATCAGCTCGATCCCTTCGAGCGGCTCCAGCGCCCGCACTAACACGGCCGCGCCGATGCCGGCCGGTTCGCTCGTTATATTGAAACACCACGACGTACCATAGATCCGGTAGACGTAGGCGCGGAGCGGTTCCAAGAACATGGAGGCGTTACGGACGCGTAGCCCCGCGAAGGCATGGCTGGCGGGATCGCCGGGTGGATAGGCCTCGACTTCGACGATGCGTCCGCCGGCAACGCCCTCGGGCGTCGTCCGGCGAAGCGTCGCGCCGATCAGCGCGCGGGCCAGCGCTAAGGTCTCGATGAGTGCGTCAGGCGGCGATGTGGAGCGCGACCTCGGCCCGCGCGCGACCGCTCAGGTCTTCGTTGACGGTCGAGACGACGTCGCACTCGCTGAACTGGTTGATGGCGCAGCCGAGTCGGATATAGGGAAGCGTAAGCGGCTGCGGGAGCGTACGCCGCTCGGAGAGGTCGTGCACCAGATCCGCATCGGGAACGGCGAAGCGGACGCGGCGAACCTTGCGCTCGCGCAGTGCGGCGGCAACGGCAGCGACGGCAGCGTAGCCGATCTCGCGACCGGCCAGGCCGGCGTAGCGACGGACGCGGAACGGAACCCGGAGCAGGGCCGGGGTCGTACGGGCCGGGGTCTCGATCGAAGCATATGCGACGCCGATACCCGCGTCATCGGCGGCGTATCCGACCGTGGCTTGAATCATGGGAGCGGGTTTGCGTGTGCTCATATCAACCTCGTACCCATTGTATATCGAACATACGTTCGATGTCAATTGGGCGGGGACCAGAGACTCCTATAGAGCGTGAGCATCCGCTCGGTCTGGGTGTCGATCGAGAACCGTCCGGCGCTTCGGCGGGCGCGCTCGGCCTCGGCCGGGTCGGGCTCGAACGGCACCGCTTCGAAGGCGCGCGCGAAGGCCTCGACGGTCGGCTCGACCACCTTGCCGGCGCCGCCCAGGACGTCTCGATTGGGGGGCGCGTCGGCCGCGATCACCATCGCGCCCGCGCCGAGGGCTTCGGCCTGCACCAGTCCCTGCGTCTCGGTCGTACTCGGAAAGACGAACGCGTCGCTCGAAGCGTAGAGATCCGGCAAGGCGTCGCGTTCGACCGCGCCCAGGAACGTCGTCCGCTCGCCGACCCCGAGGCTTGCCGCGAGCGCGATCAACGCGTCCCGCTCCGGCCCGTCGCCACCGATCACCAGATGCAGATCTTTCGGGCTGCGCGCGAGCGCCTGGATCAGCAGATCGATGTTCTTCTCCCGGCCGAGACGGGAGACGAAGAACAGCATCCGGCCGGCACCCACGCCGACCCGAGCGCGCAGATCGGCGTCGCGTTTTCCGTCGGCGAACTTCTGCAGATCGATGCCGGTCGGGATGATCTCGATCCGAGCCTCCACCCCGAGTTCGCGCAGCCGCTGGCCCATCGCCAGGGTCGGCACGACGACCGCATCTGTCAGGTCGGCAAACGTCCGGGTCAGGGTCTCGGCGGCCATCCGGGTGGTCGACTCGTCGAAGGGCACGTAGTGGGCGTACTCTTCGAGTTTCGTATGATACGTGTAGACGAACGGGATGTTGTAGCGGCGCGCGTAGCGCAGGCCCATCCAGCCGGTGATGAACGGCGAGTGCGCGTGGATCACCGAGAGACGTTTGATCACGCCCTGGACGTTGCGCCGACGGACCAGCGGCAGGGTCAGGCGATACGGGGTATCGGGTAGCGGTAGCGAGGGCATCCGGAAGACCGGGCCGTCGGTTTCCTCATAGCCCGGTACTTTGGGCGTAAAGCAGTAGACCTCGTGGCCGCGCGCGCGCAGGCCGCCGGCCAGGGCGTCGACCGAGGCGACGACCCCATTGACGACCGGGCGATAGACCTCCGTAAAGAAGCCGACCCGCAAGTTCTGCACCGCCGTCGGGTTCTTGCAGAAGGCGGCCTCGCCTCCACCGTCAAAAAAGGCTTCACCTGCCACAGATACGACATTTGGCATATGGCCTAGCTCGCAGGCCCATGATATAGTGCCCGAGTTGCTGGACCGCCCCGCGAGTGGTCCCTTCGGTACGCCGCCGGGAGCGGCTACCTGACTGCAATCGAATCCCGCTCGAGCTCTCCGGAGCTCGGCGCGACCGGCAGTCCGATGGCGTTTCCCATAAGAGGATCCGTCAACCCAGAAACCACTTTTACCAGCGATCGAAGAGCGCGGAAGTGCTCGGAGCGTCGGAACGTGCGATACGCACGCCCGGCCGGTGTCGCGGAGAGAGGAGCTTGTGTTGATAGGACGCGGCCCCATTCGAACGAGCCACATGCTCGTCGTTAGCGTTCTCACTGCCTGCCTGACCGTGGCCGGCATCACCACCTACCCGAGTGCGGCTCTGGCCGCCCAAGGGTTGTACCAGACCCGACCGGCCGTGCCGGTCACCGTCATGGTCGGAACGACCGCGACCAACGTCGTCAGCTCGGCCGATGATGTCGGCGCATTGCTCGAAGAGCAGGGCGTCGCGCTCGGCACGGACGACGAGGTGCATCCGTCTTTGGCGGACCGCCTGACGCCGAACGAGACCGTTCGGGTCGTCCGGGTCAACAACTGGACGCGCACCGTGGACCGGCCGATCGCGAGCACCACCGTGCATCGCATCTCGCTCACGTTGGCGCCCGGCAAGACGAAGGTGCTCTCGCAAGGCACGCCCGGCGTGCGCGAAACGATGGTCCGGTTCACGCAACGCGACGGCGGAAGCATCGCGAAGCGCGTCGTCAGCTCTCGCGTGGTACGTCGGGCCAAGCCCCGCGTGATCGCGGAAGGTGTCGGCGAGTACGAAGCGTTCGAACGCTTCGGAAGCCGCGGACTCGACAAGACGGCGTACGTGGCGCGTGCCGCGCTCACGATGATCGCAACCGCATATACCGCGAACTGCTACGGCTGTTCCGGCATCACGGCGAGCGGTCGCCCCGCAGGGCACGGCATCGTCGCGGTCGATCCGCGCGTGATCCGTCTCGGTACCCGGCTCTACATCCCGGGCTACGGATACGCGATCGCGGGCGATACGGGTGGCGCGATCCGCGGCAACCGCATCGACCTCGGCTTCAACTCGATCTCGGATGCGCTGCGCTTCGGCCGGCGACCCATCACCGTCTATCAGTTGAAGTAGAGACGCAGCGACTTGGAAGATCACCCGCGCGCGCTTCTGAATGCGTACGGTCTGACGCCGAAGAAACGCTTCGGCCAGAACTTCCTGATGGACGGCGATGCGACTCATCGCATCGCCCGTCTGGCTCTCGACGGCGCGTCTTCGGATGCGCCGGTTCCAATTCTTGAGATCGGAGCCGGTACCGGTCAGTTGACCAAAGCGTTGCTCGATGAGGGCGCCGACGTGACCGCGCTCGAGATCGACGATCCGCTGATCGAAGTCCTACGCGGGCGAGAGGATCTGCGCGGCGCGACCGTCCTGCACGGCGACGCGATGACGTTCGACTACGCCGCGTTTGCGGCCGGGCGACGTTGGCGCGCGACCGGCAACCTGCCCTATAACGTGGGTACGCCCGTCTTGATGAAACTCGTCGAGATGGAAGACGGCCCCGAGACGATCGTGGCCATGCTCCAGCGCGACGTGGTCGACCGCTTGATCGCCAAGCCCGGCACGCCCGCCTACGGCAGCCTCTCGATCGCGGTGCAATACAAGATGAAGGTGGAGCGTGCGTTCACGCTCGGTCCGCGCGCGTTCTATCCGCCGCCGAAAGTCGACTCGACGGTCGTGCTGTTGACGCGTCTGGACGCACCCGCCGTGACGACGCGGGACGAGGCGCTCTTCCTGAAGGTAGTCCGCGCGGCGTTCGCGTACCGCCGCAAGACGCTCGCAAACTCGCTGATGCTCGCTCTCGTTCTCCCGCGCGAACCGGTCGCGCGCGCGATCGTGGATGCCGGGCTCGAACCGGAGATCCGTGGAGAACAGCTCGACCTCGCCGCCTTCGCCCGCCTGGCCGACGCGCTGGCCGCAGGACGCGTTTA
>JBEPVY010000184.1:0-4404 GCA_041690835.1 Vulcanimicrobiota bacterium
CCTGGTCGTCGATCTGGCCAAGGGCAAGACGATCGCCGAAGCGAGCGCGATCACCAAAGCCCAGGTCGAAGCCGAGCTCGAAGGCTACCCCGAGAAGAAGAAAGACTACCCGCAGCGCGCCCTCGAAGCGCTCCACGTCGCGATCGACGACTACAAAGCCAAAGTCGCCGCCGGCACGGTCCCCGATCTCGCATCGCAAGCACCCGCCTATGTCGCGCCCGCCCCCCTTGTCATGCCGAGCGTAGTGAGCGAAGCGAACGTAGTCGAGGGACAGCCGACCTCTATCGCCGCCGACGGCAAACTCACCATCTCTCTGAGGTAGGCCTTCATTCCACCGATCCGGTGGGATGGACGGGCGAGAGGACTGCATGGAAACACTGGTCGCTTACGTATTCGAAGACATCGAAGACATCGAAGACTAAGGCGTTCAGTTCGTCGTGAATATCGAAGGCCTAGCGCTTTTCTGCGCGTTGATGGGACTCTATCTAGGCTGGGGCTTGCCGACCGTCCTCATCTACCTGGCCGTGAAATCAAGGTTGCTCGCGTGGTCGTGGAACGCGACGCTCGCGACGATGCTTACGACCGGACTCTTCGCCTCGATCGCCGGCCTGTTCTTTCTGCGCGCGCAGAGCGACGGCAACCACACGGTGATGCTCTTTTGCGCGATGGCTTTCGGCTACTTGGTGGGCATCGTTCTAGAGTTGGCATACGAAACGTATCTTGCCGTACGCGGGAATGGCGACGAGGACTGACCTCGCGCCAGGAGTCGGGGCCTATGGGTGCAACGCCCGATCACATGACGATTTCAAAAGTGGCATTTGTGATGTACCCGGTCACGGATATGGCGCGCGCCATCTCGTTCTATCGCGACACGCTCGGCCTTCAGCCCGACGGTCTGGCGCTCGACTATTGGGCGGAGTTCAACGTCGGCGGCACGACCTTCGGCGTCGGGAACTTCGAACAGGTCGGCACGCCCGGCACGGGCCGGTCGCTGGCGCTCGAGGTGGAAGATATGGAAGCGACTCGTAAGGAGCTCTCGGCCAAAGGCTTTGAGACGAACGAGCCGCACGAAACCCCGATCTGCTTCATCTCGGGACTCAAAGATCCCGACGGCAACTCAGTGCTTCTGCATCAGGCCAAGGCGTAGCTTTCCGCCGCTGAGGGTTCGCAGGTTCCGGAAGACGGAGGCCGCGTGCAGTCTCGCCGTCGGGCCGCTCCCGAAGTACGTCGCCATGACGTAGAATTCCGCCGTCTGTCCGGGCGGCGGGCCGGTGCTTGCAAGTCGGAGCAGAAACGCCGATAGGTCCGACGATGGCGCGAAACTGAAGCCTGCGATCGCGTACTCGACGATTTCGACGTCTGCCGGCGTCGCGGTCGTGAAGCCCGGAACGCCTGCGAAATTCGGCGGCGGATACGACGTCCGGCCTGCGAGCCATCCCGGCGTAGCGATGTCGAATTCGGCGAACGAGGCGCCGGCATATTCGGCGTTGAGGACGCCTTTGACGACGTCGTTTGCCGACAGACCGTTGTAGGGCAGCGGAAACGAGAGGTCCGCGTTGAGCGGCGTATGCGAGAGCGTCGGAAGCGTGAGGTTGATCGGTGCGTTCACGATCGGCGACGAAAGCACGACCGAAGCATAGAGGCTCGACGGAGTCGCGTCTTCGGTCAGAGTCCCGGTCGCGTAGGTGTCCCCGGTCGCCCAGTCGGCCGGCGGAACGCCGTAGTACGAGGCCTGGTCGGCGCTGGTCACGTCCAACCCCCCGGAGTTCCCGCCCGCCGGCATGTAGGTGACATTGGTCGAGTTTGCGCTGCCGGTCGCGCCGTGGACCGTGATCGATTCGAGCTGGGCTCGATCCGCCGCGGTCAGCGCCGGGAAGTTCACGGTCTGGGTGGCGCCACTCACCGCAACGTCGCGCAACGTCTTGAAGCCGAGGATGCCGTTCGGCGCTGCATAGGCTGCCAGCACGAACGGCTGCGTGCCGGGGTCGACGTTGAACGCGGTGTACGGCCCGGCGGAGCCGCTCGAATAGGTCGTCGCACCGTCGTTGGCGGTGATCCCCACGCTGGACGGCGCGACCGCGGTAGCGTCGTACGTGCCGCTCACCAGGGTCGAGACGGGCGTGTCCCCCGGCGAATCAGTGAGGAAGTTGCAATCGGCGGGAACGGTGGTCGTCTCGGTGACGGTCGCGTTGAACACGATCTGGATCGCGCCGCACAGGAAGGCGACCGAATAGGCCGTCGTTCCGACCGGCACGTTGAAGTTGGAAGTCGTGCCGCTCCCTAGCGTGGCCCACGAACCGTTACCGAGCCGATAGGCCCCGCCGGTCGCGCCGTTGAGCGGCGTCACCACCACGGTCGAAGGCAAGTTCGGCGGTGGGATCGGCGCGATCGTGCCGCCGCTACCGCTACAGCCGGCGAGGACGGCTACCAGCGAAGATGCCAAAAACCGCATTGCCAAATGGCGCATCGAAGACCCCCGTTCTTTGGGAAAGTTATACGCTGAGATAGGGATTGTGCCCTCGCTCTTGACCGATGGTCGTGAGCGATCCGTGGCCCGGGATGACCTGAGTCGCATCCGGAAAATCCATCAGCTTGCGCTGGATCGAGGCGACGATGTCCTCCATCGAGGTGCCGCCGATGTCCCAACGGCCGATCGAGCCGGCGAAGAGCGTATCTCCGGTGATCAACACCGTCTCGTCGCCAACACTCGCGGCAAAGCAGACGCTGCCCGGCGTATGCCCCGGCGTATGCAGAACTTCGGCGCGCACGTCGCCGGCTGCGAGCACGTCGCCGTCGCGTAGATCGCCGTCGAGGTCGACGACGCGCGCGTTCGGCCAGAGACCGAACATCTGCGCCTGCAGTGGCAACTCGCGGTAGAGCGGTAGATCGCCGGGGTGCAAGAGCGCGCGTCCCTTCGTCTCCTCGCGCAATCGGCCGACGTCGAAGATATGATCGATGTGCGCGTGCGTGTGGACGAGCAAGGTCGCGCGTAGTCCTCGCGCGTTGAGCCGCTCGACGACCGCGTCGACGCCGTCACCGCCATCGATCACGATCGCTTCCGAAGAGGCTTCGTCGGCGAGAATCGTGCAGTTGCACTGCAACGGTCCGACCGGAAACGTCTCGACGATCATTCCGCGCGAACGCCGAAGTCGCTGAACGCTCCGTCGAAGTAGCCGAGCGGCGCACCCGCCCGACCTTCGCAATCGACCACCCGACCGATGAAGACCGAGTGCGAGCCCGCGTGCGTCTCGGATTCGACCCGGCAATCGAAGTATGCGAGGGCGTCGTCGAGGATAGGCGCGCCGGTCGCGCCGGAGGTATGCGCGAGCCCGGTGAACTGTGCGTCGCGCATACCGCCCGAGAAGCGCAGCGCGAGGGCCTGTTGCTCGCTCGAGAGCAGATTGACGCAGAAGAAGCCGGTCGCCGCGATGTAGAGATAGCTACGCGCCTCGCGATTGACGCAGACCAAGACGAGCGGGGGCTCGGCCGAGACGCTTGCGAACGCGGTCGCGGTCATGCCGCGACGTTCGCCCTCGTGCAGGGAGGTCACGACCGTGACGCCGGTCGGATAGTGCCGCATCGCTCGCCGGAAGGCGGCGGGGTCGGCAGCGCTCATCGAACCCGCGCGCCGATGCCGGTACCGTTGCCGAGCGGCAGGATGGTCGCGTCGAGATCCGGATGGTTGAGGAAGTACTCGTTGAACTCGCGCATCGTGTTGAGATCGCCGAGCAGATCGTCGACGATCACGAGCCCGGAGCGCTTGAGCATCGGGATAGCGAGATCGAGATATTCGCGGTACTCGGATTTGACGGCGTCGATGTAGACGATGTCGAGATTGCGCACTTCGAGGTTCGGGAGGATCTCGAGGGCGGGCGAGTTCATGATCGTGATGTTGTCGTCTTCGCCGGCGCGACGGAAATAGTCGAGCGCGACGTCCGTGCGTTCGACGTCCGGATCGATCGTCCAGATGGTCCCGACGGGCGGCTGCGCGAGCGCCATCCAGAGGGTCGAATAGCCGTAGGCGGTGCCGATCTCGAGGATCCGGTTGGCCTGCATGGCGTGGACGAGCGTCGAGAGCAGCCGGCCGGTCTCGCGGGATACGATCGGGATGCCGTCCTTGCGCCCGTGCTGCTCGAGTTCGAGCAACAACGGATGGGGGTCGGCATGCGCGTCTTCGAGGTAACGTTCCAGGTCATCCATGCCCGCCTATTGTTGGCGGGCCATGCGGGGCGCCCTGCCGAAGCCATCGCGCCCGATGACCACGCGCCTGCGTCTCTTTCCGCTCAATGCGGTGCTCTTTCCGGGAGCGGTGCTGAACCTGCACATCTTCGAGCCGCGCTATAAGCAGATGATCTCCGAGTGCCTGGAATCGGGCGAGAGCTTCGGGGTGGCGCTGATCGCCGA
>JBEPVY010000185.1:0-4361 GCA_041690835.1 Vulcanimicrobiota bacterium
TCAGATGTATGCATTTACGCAATTCCCGCGCTGGCCTTTTTCAGAGTTTCCCTAGATATCGGCCTCCATCATGTTGTCGAACGGCGTGATGGTGTTGGGATCGTAGTTCTTCAGATCGCTGTTGTATGCGAAGAGGTCCTCGCGCACCGACGAGACGATCGACGGCACATCGTCGACGAAGCGCTGCATCAGGATCTTGATATCCGCATCGCGTTCCGACTGTAGGTAGTGCCCGGAGAGCGCATCCATCGCGCGTTGTGCCTGACGATCGCACCAGCGCAGATCGTTCTGACCGGTGGGTGGAAACGCGTCGCAGCCATAGATGCCGGAGTAGTCGCCGAGCGGATCGGCGGCCCACGCGAAGATCACGACGTCCCACGCGTCTCCGTAGACGATTCCGCCTTGCTTGGATGGTGCGAACATGGCTGCGGACGGGTAGTGCTTGATCGTGAGGTCGACACCGACCTTGCTCCAATCGGCGCGCATCGCCTCGAGCTGCTTGTCGGTATCGGGTTGCCCGGCGGCGACCGCGACGGCCAGGTCGAGCCGAACGCCGCCCTTCGTGCGGACGCCGTCCGCTCCGCGATTCCAACCGGCCCGATCGAGCAGCGCGTTCGCCCGGTCGGGATCGTATGGCGTCGTACCGAGATCGGTGAAGTACGGCGCGCCGATCGGCAGGGCCGCGTCCTTCACGATGCCGACGCCGTGCCCGAGCGTATCGACGATGGCTTGGCGGTTCAACGCGAGACGCAGTGCCCGACGCACGGCGGGGTCGGCGACATTTGCGTGGGTCAGGTTGAAATCGATGTGCCCGTAGGCGTAGCTCGGTTGGCGGTAGATGGTGTAGCCGGGCAGCGCCTGGATCCGCGACAGGTACGCACCACCGAACTGATACCACATGTCGACGGTATGGGCTTGCAACTCGCCGAGGAGCGCATCCCGATCGGCGACGATCTTATACACGATCCGATCGAGCTTGGGCCGTCCCCGCCAATACAGCGGGTTCGCGACCAGGACGACCTGCTTGTGACGATCCCAACGCTCGAACTTGAACGGACCGATCCCGACCGGGAGCGCGTTGTACGGCACATCGTTGATGTTCGGATACTTCGCTAGCAGATGCTTGGGAAGGATGCACGGGTTGGCGCAGCAGCTTGAGAAGAATGTCTCGGATGAGGATGCGTACGTGTGCTTGAGATGATAGACGACCGTGAACTTGTCGGGCTCGTCGATGCTCGCGATCTGGTCGAAGCGAGCGCCCTCATCATTCGCCGGGTTGTTGACGACTGCGGTGCTGAAGACGACATCATCCGCCGTGAACGGGGCGCCGTCCGACCAGCGCACGCCCTTGCGCAGGTGGTACGTGATCGTAAGCCCGTCTCTGCTGATGCCGCCGTTCGCGGCCGACGGCACCTCCGTCGCTAGCTCCGGATACGGCCGGTTGTGCTTATCCCAGCGCAACAACCAGGCCATCGTCATCTCCGAAAGATTGGCGATCGGCGCGCTCTGCCCGAGATGCGGATCGAGCGTATCCAGGTCGCCGGCGTCCGAGATGGTCAACACGTGCGGCGTCGTCCACGCGTTGGTCCGGTTTGCGGGTGCGGCCGCGATGAGGAAGAGCGCAGCGACGAGAAGCGGAGCGAGTTTCACGGTTGTTCCCTCACAAATAGCAAAAGCCGGTAGCACCCACGGCGCACCGGCTTGCGAGACATTACGACTGGTTAAGAAACTTCACCCATCATGCACCCGCGTGCATTTGTTGTCAAGGGAAACGCGCTGCAGAAAGCCCTAGCCCTCCGCGCTCCATTCGACATCGATCGGGCTGATGAGGTCGCCATCGTGCAGGATCGCGCCTTTAAGAGATCCGCTAAATCCGGCAATCTCCTCGTGCACGGGAACGGCCTGTGATCGCGGCACGAGTAGCGGGCCCGGATCTTGTTGCTTCTTGGCCTTGGAACGAGCTGTCATAGTTGGAAATAAGTATATTTCGAACTCAGGAAAGATGCAACCGGCGAAACCCGCGACGCTAGACACTCCCCACGATCCCGATCTGGACGACCGATCTATGGCGCGAAGCCTTGGTATTTCAGCCAGTTCTCGAAGTCATCGATCCAATGGTCGCTCGTCTTACCTTGCTTCTTCAGGCCGAAGCCGTGGCCGCCCGAGGTGAAGATGTGCGCTTCGGGGTTGTTTCCGGCGACTTGTAACGCGTCGTAGAACTTGGGAATCGCATCGTATGGGTCGTCCTGCGCCCACACCATAAAGACGGGTGGCAGATGCGCCGGGATGACCGGCATCACACCGAAGGGCGCACCGTAGATAAATGCCGCGAAGTTCGGGCGATCGGCGATGTTCGGCTGCAACAGCGCGCCGCTCGCGAACTGGCCGCCGGCCGAGAATCCCATGAAACCGATCTTCGCCGGCGAGACACCCCACTGTGACGCATGCTGCCGAACCACGTTTACGGCCTGAATCCCATCGGCCATGCCGTTCTTGCAGGCCTGATCCATATCGACGTCCTTCGGAATTCCTTGTCCCTTCTTCTCGGCGATACGGTACTTGAGCACAAATGCCGCGATGCCGTGACTCTGCAACCGACGCACGATGTCGTACCCCTCGACGTCCATCGCCAGGGCGATGCACGCGCCGCCGGGCGCGACGATGATGCCCGTTCCGGTAGCTTTCGATCTCTCCGGAAGATAGGCGGTCAATGACGGCGTCACCACGTCGAGGACCACCGTTCCGATCGGCGTGTTGCGGATCGTCTGCTCGACCTGCGTGGAGTGTTCGGAGCCCGGCGCAACCCCGGGCCACAGGTCGACCGTCACCGGCTGCGCCTGCACCCCGGCGGCACTACAGACCAGTAGCGCGACCGCTAACGTGGCGACGATGGATCTCGACACGGTCATTGCCTCCGCCCCGGGCGTACCTGGAGCATTATCAAGAGCTCTTATGGAGCATACGTGATTCCGGTCGGTGCGACGAAAAGCTGCGGATCGGTGGGAAGGCCCGTCTGGTACAGGTCGTAACGAAGGGCGACCAACAGTTTGCCGCTCCGGAGAAAGCGCGCATATGCCGGCGTGGCCGTGCCGGCCCGGTCCAAAATCTCAACGGCGTCGTCCCCGATCACCATGCGATACGCGTCGAAAGCGACGCCCCCGATGAGCTCGACGCGCTTCGCGGCGTCGGGATGCGCCGCGACGAACTGCGCCTCGCAACCCAGTTGAAGATCGGAGAACTTCGATTCGTAGGACGTCGTGCCGAAGAGCGGCACTACCGCATTGAATGTCGGCCCCTGATCGACGATGTGCTTGCCCGTTCCGTCATCCAGGTTCACCATCCAGGTATCCGGCTCGGCAGTGACGATCAGGCCATGGATGTGATTGGCCGGATCCGGCGCCTCTTCCGAGCGCATCTTGCCGTTCCCAAGCCGATAGACCGACAGCGGCTGTGCGGCGAACGACCCCAGTACGATGCCGGGCGTTATCGCCGTCACGACGACATGCTCGAGAGCGGTCGGAGCACACGTGGAGGCCGAGGCGGGAACGACGCAACCCAAGAGTAGGAGTACGCATACGACGACTGCTCGCATCCGGTTGCGCTTCGGTGCCCGTGCCACCGGAACATCTTCGACGGTTCGGATAGTCGAGGGGTTGCGCGAGGCCTCGGCGTCGGCCATCGATCTACGTATCCGAGACCTCTCCCGTCGACGCGATCGTGGTGATCTCCGTGAACAGCTGCTCTTGCGGATTGCTAGGCGGCTCGCGATGCGTGCAGCGCACACCTTGCCAGCACAGGATGACGATCGGCACCGCACCTCCGACGATGAACAGCACGTCGCCGGGAAGTCGCAACCATTCAAGCACGGGAAGCGCTCCGCTGTGAAGATAGGCGAGCGAGCGGGCGTCGTAATACCCGTAGGCTATCGAATGGTATAGCTGTAGCACCCCGAGCGGAAACATCGAGACGAAGCACATCCAGGCGAGCCCGACGTTGAGCGACCAGAAGCTTATTTTCGGGAGCCGGTCGGACCAGCGTTCCTCGGGGATCATGTACCGCAACGCGAAGAGCGTGAGACCGACCGCGAGCATACCATACACGCCCATCATCGACGCATGTGCATGGTTCAGCGTCAGCGCGGTTCCGATCTCGTAGTATGAGACGATGGGCAGATTGATCAAGTAGCCGAACACGCCCGCGCCCACAAAATTCCAGAACCCGACCGCAGCCAAGAACATGACCGCCCAGTAGTGCGGGAATTTCGTACGTGCCTTCGCGCCTTGCAGCGCACCGAGTTGGAGGAAGCTCCAGGCTTCGAGCGTGAGAAAGGTGAGCGGGATGACTTCGGCCGCCGAAAACGT
>JBEPVY010000186.1:0-4358 GCA_041690835.1 Vulcanimicrobiota bacterium
GACGCAGGCGATCCTCATCGTTTGCGGACGACCAGAATCCCGTCGGAGACGGGCAGCAGCGAGAGCTCCACGCGCTCGTCGCGATGCGCCTTGGCGACGATGGCGACCAGCGCGTGCGTGCTCGCGTCCGGCTCGGCGTCGAGCACGCTGCCGCCCCAGAGCACGTTGTCGATCAGCAGCAGGCCGCCCGCCCGGAGCAGCGCCAGCGAGGCTTCGTAATAGCCGTCGACGTTCGCCTTATCCGCGTCGATGAAGGCCATGTCGAACGGTTCGACCTTCGCCGCGATCAGCGCGTCGAGCGTCTCCAGCGCGGGCGCGATCCGCAGGTCGATCTTTTCACTCACCCCCGCGCGCGACCAGTAGCGCCGTGCGGTCGCGGTGTACTCTTCGCTCACGTCGCATGCGACGATCCGTCCGTCGGCCGGCAATGCGAGCGCCATCGCGAGCGACGAGTAGCCGGTGAAGACGCCGATCTCGAGATAGCGCTTCGCGCCGATCGCATGCGCGAGCAACGCCATCAACTGCCCTTGCTCCGGCGCGATCTGCATGCCCGCGCCCGGCATCGCGGAGGTCTCTTCGCGAAGGTCGCGCAGCAGGTCGGTTTCGCGCATCGTCGAGCGTAGGATGTAGTCGTGGAGAGCGGGTTCGAGCCCCGTATTTTTGGCGGTCATCGCCCGACGGCTTAGGCAGAGGGTCGCCTATCCCTTGGGCCGTACCTCCGGCTCATGGCGGCACAGTACGACGCGATCATCATCGGCGGAGGCCACAACGGCCTCGTGACCGCCTGCTATCTGGCCCGCGCGAAGTGGAAGGTGCTCGTCCTCGAGCGCCGCTACATCGTCGGCGGTGCCTGCGTGACCGAAGAGACGTTCCCGGGCTACAAAGTCTCGACGGCCGCCTACGTCAACAGCCTGTTCCGTCCCGAAATCATCCGCGATCTCCATCTCAAAGAGTACGGCTTCGAAGCGGTCGAGCGGAACCCGGCCTCGTTCTCGCCGTTCCTGGATGGCCGCTACCTGATGCTCGGGGCCGATACGGCCTCGGACATCGAGAACGTCGCCAAGTTCAGCAGAAAAGACGCGGAGAACTATCCCAAGTACGAAGCGATGCTCGAGCGGGTCGCCTCGGTCGTCGAACCGACGCTGACGCAGATCCCGCCGAACCTGATCAAGCCGAGCCTCGGGCAGCTCTTCGAAGCCGGCAAGATGGGACGCGCGCTTCAGAAGCTCGGCCCCGCCATGGGCGAAGCCATCGAAGTCCTGACCGGTGCGGCTCGCCCGATCCTGGATCGCTGGTTCGAATCCGAAGAGCTCAAGGGCACGCTTGCGACCGATGCGATCATCGGCGCCTTCGCGGCGCCCTCGATGCCGGGTACGGCCTACGTGCTCTTCCATCACGTGATGGGCGAGACCAACGACAAGCGCGGCGTCTGGAGCTACGTACGCGGCGGCATGGGCGGCCTGACGCAGGCCCTTGCCAAGGCCGCCATCGATCTCGGCGTCGAGATCCGGACCGAGGCCGAAGTCGTGAAGATCATCACCAAGAACGGTGCGGTCACCGGGGTCGCGCTCGCCAACGGCGACGAGTTCCGCGCCAAGAAGATCGCGAGCTGCGTCGACCCGCACCACACCTTCGAACGGTTCCTCGATCCCGCCACGCTGCCGCCGGCGTTCCGCGACGCGGTCGCACGGATCAGCTACGACAGCGCCTCGGTCAAGATCAACGTCGCGCTCGACGCGCTCCCGAACTTCACCGCCTGCCCGGGCACGACCGCCGGGCCGCAACATCGCGGCACCGTCCATCTCTGCCCCGATCAGGACTTCATCGAACGCGCCTATGACGACGCCAAGTATGGCATGCCCTCGCGCGAGCCGGTGGTCGAGTGCACGATTCCGTCTTCCGTCGACCCGACGGTCGCGCCGGACGGCAAACACCTGATGAGCATGTTCGTGCAGTACGCACCATACAAACTCAAGGACGGTCCCTGGACCGAAGCGATCAAGAACGATTTCGCCGATCGCTGCTTTGCGATCGTCGAGAAGTACGCTCCGGGCTTCACCACGTCGGTCTCGGCGCGCCAGATCCTGAGCCCGGTCGATATCGAAACGACCTTCGGATTGACCGGCGGCAACATCTTCCAGGGCGCGATGCCGGTGCATCAGCTCTTCGCATTTCGGCCCGTGCCCGGCTACGCGAGCTACAACACGCCGATCAAGAACCTCTACATGTGCGGCGCGGCCGCGCATCCGGGCGGCGGCGTGATGGGGGCCGCGGGCTGGAACGCCGCGCGCGTCATGCTCGAACGGTGAGCCGAGGCGTGCGCATCGCGCGGGTGCTGTTGGCGTGCGTCGCGCCCGTCATGCTGACGGTCGCAATCCCGTTCGTCAATCGGGTCGAACCGCGCATCTTCGGACTGCCGTTCCTGCTCGCGTGGATCGTGCTCGGAGTGCTGATGGCGCCGATCACGCTCGGGATCATCTATCGCCTCGAAGGCCGGACGAAAGCATGAGCCCGGCACTGGTCGCGCTCGGCATCGTCGCGCTGGTCGTCGGCGGCACGATCGCCTTCGCGCTCGCAGCCGTGAAGCGGCTCTCGCACGATCCGCACGAGTACGTCGTCGCCGGTCGCTCGTTCGGCGCGTTCTTCCTGTGGCTACTATTGGCCGGCGAGATCTACACCGCGTTCACGTTCCTGGGTGCGGCCGGCTGGTCGTACAGCTTCGGCGCGGCGGCCTTCTATATTCTCGCGTACGGCACGGTCGGATTCGTGATCGGCTACTTCTTGCTCCCCGAACTCTCGAGAGTCGGACACGCGCGCGGCCTGCTCACCTCCGCAGACTACTTCCGCGACCGTTACGGGAGTCGCGCTCTGGGTGTTGCCGTCGGCGCGCTGCAGTTCGTGATGCTGATCCCGTACGTGACGTTGCAGTTGACAGGCCTGCAGATACTGCTGACGATCGCCGGTTACGACACGTACAACGCGACCGGCGGGGTCGCCATCGCGTTCCTCTTGATGGCGCTCTTCGTCTTCACCGCCGGTATGCGCGGACTCGCCTGGGCGAGCATCGTGAAGGATGGGCTGATCCTGATCGCCGTGATCTTCGCGGGCATCCTCATCCCGATCCGCTTCTTCGGATCCGTCCCGGCGCTGTTCGACCATCTGATCGCGCAGCATCCGCAGATGATGACGTTGCCGACGACATTCACCAATCACTCCGTCATCTGGTTCGTCTCGACGGTCTTGCTGACCGGCATCGGGTTCTTCACCGGCCCGCAATCGATGAATGCGATCTTCAGCGCGAAAAACGGAGACGCGCTCCGGCGGAACACCATCTGGATGCCGGTCTATCAGTTGATCCTGCTCCTGGTGTTCTTCGCCGGCTTTGCCGCACTGTTGGTCGTGCCCGGCATGAAACCGGGCGCGGCGGATCAATCCTTCGTGCTGGTCGTGCAACGCTTCTATCCGAGTTGGGTGATGGGCTTCGTCGCGGCGGCCGGCGTCCTCGGTGCGCTCGTGCCTGCGGCCGCATTGCTGCTCGGGGGCGCGAGTACGTTTGCCAAGAACGTCTTGGCCGACGGTCTCGGCATCGCCACGGCCGATCGCCGACAGACCGCCGCGATGCGGATCTCGGTCGTCGCGCTTGCGATCTTCGCCCTGGTGCTCTGGCTCGTCTACAAGCAGACGCTCGTCGATCTACTGCTGTTCTACTATAACGGGGTGACCCAGTTCATGCCGGGCCTGGTCTGCGCGCTCGTCTGGAAGCGCGTCTCCGCGACCGCGATCGGAGCGGGGATCGCAGGCGGCCTCTTGACCGTGCTCACGATCTTCCTCGAACACGCCGACCCGACACCCTGGGGCATCAACATCGGTCTGCTCGCGCTGGTCGTCAACGTCGCCATCGTCGCCCTGGTCACCATCATCCGCCCGCGCACCGACGCGGCCCCCGGGGTCTAGACGACGACTCCGCATCCGCCGAGCGCCTGCCGCCCGGCCCACGGAGCCGACCGGCCCCGAAGGAGGGCGGCCGAGGGCGGCCTACGAGGGGGTGCGACTTAAGAAGGAGTCCTAAGGGCGCGTGCGCTATTTGCTTTTTCGTCCGGCCATGGTATGGTTAGGCACCTACCAGGCTTTCGAGATCGCGCTATACCATTTTAGTAGAGACGAGTCGGAACCGGACAACAAGTCATAAGGAGACTCGTTTTTACATGTACCAAGACGAAACACTGAATTGCGTCGATTGCGGCCGTCAGTTTACGTTCACCTCGGGCGAACAAGAGTTCTACGCCTCCAAGGGCTTCCAGAACAAGCCCAACCGTTGCACCGATTGTCGCGCAGCCCGTAAAGCGGGCCAGGGCGGC
>JBEPVY010000187.1:0-4345 GCA_041690835.1 Vulcanimicrobiota bacterium
ACGTGCCCGGCAGCGGCATCGGCTTTCTTGAAGGCCGAGGGCCAGATTTCCCTGGCCCCCCGAACATATCAGGGACGGGGGAAGCCAGATGAGGGAGTGTGGGATATGGTCTACGTCGTCAAGATCTTAGCAGCGGTCATCATTTCCGTGCTGTTTCAGGCGACCCCCGCGGTCAGGCGGTCTCCCAATCCGCAGGCCCAGGCGATCGTCCGGATCCACGACGGCGCGCGGGCGGCGTGTCTGGCGGCGTTGACGCCCGACCATCGTAGCGCCGCGCTCGCGATCGTAGCGAAGTTCGATGCACAGTCGCTCTCCTACGACGCGGCCGGCGATGCGGTCGCGGATCTGCTGAGCGATGCCGAGCTTCACGCAATCCAGGCCGCACACGCGAACATGTTGGCTGGTTGGCGTGCGCTTATGCATCGGCCCACTCTCCCGACGCCACCCGGACCGGACCCCATGGGCAGGCCTCGCGCCGGCCGGTTCGTCATCGAGCTCCTCGGCGATCCCGGCGCCGTTTTTGCGCAGATGCCGTCGCCTCCGCCTTCGCTCTAGGTGACCTGCGCCGCGAGAACGCTTGCATTGGCGGCATGCCTGCTCGCGTCCGTGACTCCGTCGGGGGCTTCGGCTCAGTCTACGACGTATGCGTCGCTGCGGGTCGAGGTCGTCGATGCCAAGTCGCACGCGCCTTTGCAGTATGTCCGCGTCGAGATCCGCGGTCCGGTCGAACTGGCCGGGACCACGAACGCTCACGGCACCGTCACCTTCGATCGCTTACCCGTCGGCACGTACGCCCTGATCACTCAGGAAAGCGCGCACCTGCCGGGGATCATCAAGGGTATCGCGATGCGATCCGCGCGAACCGTACGCGTCACGCTGCACGAGTTGCCGCCCGGGCTGCGTGGGACGTTCCTCCCGTCGCGTCTCCGGACGATCGCCACAGTCCGCCAGAGCCCGCCGCCGACCCAAGTCCGCGTCGACGCCGTCTCGGCCTACGGTACGCCGGCCAAAATCGCGAACTCGGTGCTTGCGGCCGTAGGGATGCTTCCCGACGTAGCGTTTCAGACCGCGGGCGTCGGACAAGGAGCCGCGATCGGCGGCCGTTCGAGCGCGCAGACGCAGGCCTCGATCGACGGAATACCATTGACCGGCGCGGGCCGAAACCTCGGTATTTTCAGCGGTGGTCTGGCCGACTCGGCGACGGTGGATGTGGCGACGAGCAGTTTGAATTTCACGACTCCCGATCCCACGCTGTTCTGGCTGAGTCGCGTGAGCTTCGTCCAGGGCGGCTATCAACTCGCGCAATCGAACGTCAGCGAGACGGGAACCGCGGGGCGCGCCGGATTCAGTTTTGCCGCGGTCACAATGGGCCAGCGATCGCCGCTTGGCGGGATGCGATTCGCGGATGCCAGCGGCCTGACGTACGTACACGACGGATCCTCCAGCGGTAGCGCGATCTCGGCCAAAGCGCGCGTCCCGACCTCGAACTACAATACGATCTCCGCCACCTACGATTCGCTCCATCAGGTCGCGTCGCAGGTGTGCACGGTCTACACTGCGCTCCTGCCATGCGGATACGGGCCGTCCGAGCCCGAACGGGATTCGTTCGACGGAGCGCGGATCCAAGATGCGTTTCAGCTCGGCATCGCCGATGGGACGCTCGCCATGTTTTCGAGCGCGAGCTTGTCCGTCGCGAAAGATTCGTCATATCTATCCCGCACGTCCGGGGTCCAGCTCGCGACGAATCTCCAACTCGGCCAAACCACGCGCATCGCGGTCGGTTGGAACTCCGACATGACCTCCGCGCTGACGAGCGGAATCCAGGGCCAGGGTGAGCCCTACCAATTCCCGACCACGCGGACCACATCGCTGAAGCTGAGCGCGCCATTAGTCCACACGCGACGATGGACGTCTCTCATCGGACTAAGCGCGAAGACACAGTCGGGATACTCGGCGACCGGCGCGAACGGCAGCCTCGCGTATGCTGCCGGCCGGAACGATTCGGTGACGATCGCCTATTCGTCGGGCCTCGACCTGCGCCCGACCGGCTACAGCGACGCGTTCGCGCGGCCATCGCAGTTGGTCTTCGACTGCGCCCATCGCGCCGCCACCGGTTTCGGACCGTCTGCCGAAGCCGCCGATACGCTGAGCAACTCGGCGAAGCTGACCTGGGCGCACGCAGGCGCGCGGATCTCGTCCAACATCAGCGTGACGCACACGACGGACCGGAACGCGCCGATCGATGCGACGGTCAACACGGCGGCGTTCGATCCGAACGCACTCGGGCCGACGTTTTCGGCGGATCTGCTCGCTGCGGGCGCTCGCGCGTGCGGTCCACAAGCGACCTTTGTCCCCGGTGACGTGTTCTTCACGACCAGCGCTATCGTGCCGCGAGCGACCTACGATTCGCTCTCCGGCGCGATCCAGGCCATCCTGAGCCCAAACGTCTGGTCGACGTTTTCGATCGGCGTCTTGTCGGCACGCGCGTTCGGAACCGGCGGCCCGATCTTCTCGCCCTATTCCACGGTCGTGGCTGGGCGACAGCTTCCGGCGCGGCCGTACGTCACGGCAAGTCTTTCGACGAGCGCCGAGCTGAACCGACACCTGCTCGCGTTGATCGACGCGCACTACGTCTCCAAGAATAACGCGAGCCAGTTGCCCGGGTACGCGACCGTCGACGCTGCAGTCGACATACAGACCGAACGCGGGCTGTTTCGGGCGAGTGTCTTGAACCTGACGAACGCGCATCCGGGTCCGTTTGCCGTAACATCGCTCGTCCCGCAAGCGATCCGGAACGGAGCCTACTGGGCGATCTCGCAGCCGCTTCAGCCGCGCACGTTCGAGGTGAGCTTTCGCGCGGAGGTCGGCAATGGGCTCGGGATAGCGCCGCTCACCCTCGCCGACGCGCTTTCCGAGACCGCGAGTTATCACCCGCCGTACGACGCGCCAGCCCCGAGCGACTTCTTCGCGATCAACGGTCGCTCGTATATCTGCGGTCCCGAACGCTTGCCGGATACGCGAACGTTCCTGGCGGCCGTCCGGTCGTACGTCGCCGATATCGAGGCGGCCCGCGTAGGCGGTGCGTACCCGGTGGCGTTCTCAGAGCGCGAGTACCAAGGGATGCAATTGCTGTATCGCCGGAACGGCACCGGCTACGCGATCGTCGTCGCGCGCGGGACGGCCGCGTATACGGCCCAACGCGCTCTCAGCGGAGACGTGTTCGGTTGTCTGTTCGAGCGCGAAGGGACTCTCGCGCAGGCAGTGGCCGCAGGCCTGTATGTCCCGTCGTGGAGCGAACGAACGACGCAACGGCTTGCCTTCGCATTCTCGCCGCGTATCGGCTTCTACGTGCTGCCTGAGACGCTCGAGCTAGGCATGCCGACATATCTCCCGATGCGCGATGGTTCGTCGGCAGATGCGTTCGAATTGAGCGGCAATTCCGCGTGTACCGAGGCCGTGCGGTCCGCAGCGACGGACTTCCTGGTTGACGTGCGCGCGTGGGCGCAGGCGTACTATCGAGGAACTCCGGTCGCGGGCCCGGCCGGCCTTCGGATACAACCGCGTGGGACCGGTCCGCATTCGTGGCTCGAGTTCGAGGATACGTCTGGAGCGCTCGAAGTGCTGATGCCATGTCTCCGCATTCACGCGGGAAGCGCCGACGAGTTCCAACGCCTCGGGATACCGCTTCCGGCGCAAGGGAAGCTGAACTACGCAGAGCTCAGCGGCTTCTATATGTTCAGGTAGGACCGGCGTCCCTATCCCGCGCCCGTATCACTCCAAGGGAGCGAGGGAATGCGATAGTAGTGCGCGATCGCGTTCAACTCCGGCCCGTACGTCGCGCGCAACCGCGTATAGTCATGCCAAGCGGTCTCGGGATCACGAAGAGCGTAGCCCGATGCATGCAAACGAGCGCAGTGACGGGTGAAGTGATCGCGAGTAGAGCCGGCATCGCGGTGCGTCCCGATGCTGTGGTGGGCGGAGAGTTTATGGGCGGCATTCCGGCCGACGGCGAGTAGGAGTTCGGCTTCGCCTTTGGGGACGCCGTCGACGGTCGTGACGACGAGGGTCGCCGCGTCGAGCAGCAGGCCGAGCGTGAGCACCCACGACTGATGGATCTCGTTCGAGCGGAAGAACGAGAGGATCGGGTACGCGGTCTGGCTCTGCACGAGGGCTGCAGCCCACGCCTGACCGTCGTGGAAGACGTTCGGGAGCGCGTCGATCAGTTTCGCATAGCCATGCGTTTCGAGGAGCGCGGAGCCGCTCGGCGGCGTGCCGGCACGGGCGCCGAGCTCGATCACGTAGCGTTCGCGCGCGGCGAACGAGCCGAAGATCGAGAACAGGTACG
>JBEPVY010000188.1:0-4321 GCA_041690835.1 Vulcanimicrobiota bacterium
CCTTCCCGACTTCTTTTTCGGGAATGTCAAAATCTTTGGGCAACGCGCGGGAGAGTCCGGGGATCATCTTCATGAGCTCGCCCATGGATCCCATCTTCTTCACCTGGCGCAGTTGCTCCAGAAAATCGTCGAGGGTGAACTGGGATTTGAGCAGGCGCGACTCGAGCGTCTTGGCCTGTTCTTCGGAGTAGACGCTCTGCGTGCGTTCGATCAGCGTGAGCACGTCGCCCATGCCGAGAATGCGCGATGCGAGACGATCCGGATAGAACGGTTCGAGTGCGGAGAGCTTCTCGCCGACGCCGACGAACTTGATCGGCGCGCCGGTCGCATTGAAGATCGAGAGGGCCGCGCCGCCGCGCGTATCGCCGTCCATCTTCGTCAGGATCACACCCGTGATGCCGAGCCGGTCGTGGAAACCCTTGGCGACGTTGGTCGCCTCCTGACCCGTCATCGCGTCGGCGACGAACAGTATCTCCTTCGGGTTTACGGCCGCTTTGATGCGCGCGAGCTCGTCCATCAGACCGTCGTCGATCTGCAGGCGTCCGGCAGTGTCGACGATCACCGTCGAGATGCCTAGTCGCTTCGCTTCGGCGACTCCGTCGCGTGCGATCTTGACCGGATCGCCCTGCCCTTGATCGTAGACCGGAAGATCGATCTGCTTGCCGAGGGTCTGCAACTGCGCGACCGCAGCCGGACGATAGACGTCGGCCGCGATGAGCATGGTGCGACGGCCGCCTTCTTTGAGGCGCAGCGCGAGCTTGCCGGCCTGGGTCGTCTTGCCGGAGCCCTGAAGGCCGACCAGCATGATGACCGAGGGCGGTGCGTCCGAGAAGTTCAGGCGGGCTTGGGCGCCGCCGAACAGGTCGACCAGTTCGGCGTGGACGATCTTGACGATCGTCTGTCCGGGCGTGAGGGATGCGAGGACGTCGGCGCCGACCGCCTTCTCCTTGACGCGCGCCACGAACGCCTTGGCCGCCGATAGCGAAACGTCGGCCTCAAGCAAAGCGATGCGCACTTCGCGCATCACTTCGTTGACGTCGTCTTCACCGAGGCGGCCGCGCCCGGTCAGGCGCGCGAAAATCGCGCCCAGCCGGTCGCTCAGCTGATCGAACATGGTTGGGGCCTAGCCGGCCGCGGTCGCTCCCGCTGCATCGACGCGAGCGACGGCATCGCCGACGGTCTTGATCTTTTCGGCTTCTTCATCCGGGATATCGATGTTGAACTCGGTCTCGAAGGCCATCACGAGTTCTACCTGGTCGAGCGAATCCGCACCCAGGTCGTCGGTGATGGACGCTTCGGGCGTGACTTCGGCTTCGTCGACGCCGAGCTGCTCGACGATGATCTTTTTGACGCGATCGAACGTAGTGGACGACATAACTCTCCTTCGAGTGGGTGTTTACATCAACACGCCACCGTCGACGACGAGCGTCTGACCGGTGACGTAAGCGGCGGCATCCGAGCACAGGAACGTGACGACGCCGCTGACGTCGTCCGGCGTACCCGGCCGGTTTAGGGATATCTGTTTGAGCATCTGCTCGCGGGAGGCCTCCGGCATCTTTCCG
Source organism: Vulcanimicrobiota bacterium (assembly GCA_041690835.1). Classification (GTDB taxonomy): domain Bacteria; phylum Vulcanimicrobiota; class Vulcanimicrobiia; order Vulcanimicrobiales; family Vulcanimicrobiaceae; genus JALYSX01. Next base: position 1,563 of record JBEPVY010000188.1, read on the forward strand.
GTCATCGCGGTTTCGATGAGACCCGGTGCGACGGCGTTGACTCTTATGTTCCTCGAACCCAACTCCTTCGCCACCGATTTGGCCAAAGCGAGGAGCCCGGCCTTCGAGGCGGCGTAGGCGGACTGCCCGGCGTTCCCGGAGAGGCCCACGATCGACGAGACCAGGACGATCGAACCGGAGCGCTGCTTCATCATGGGCTTGGTCGCCGCTTTGCAGAGATAGAACGCCGATTTGAGGTTCACGTCGAGCATGGTATCGAGGGTTTCCGGTGCGAGGCGCATCAGGAGCGAGTCGATCGATTGCCCGGCGTTCCCGATCGCGAAATCCAGGCGTCCGAACTCGGCGACCGTCTCGGCGACGAAGGCGTCGACGGCGGCATGATCCGCGACGTCGGCGACCACCGCCTTGACCTTAGCGCCGGCCCGCGCTTCCGTACAGGCGGCCGCGACCTCGCCGAGGGCGGCGGCATCCCGGCCGACCAACACGACGTCCGCGCCGTCGCGCGCGAAGTCGACCGCGATCGCGCGACCGATGCCCCGGCTCGCGCCGGTGATCAAGGCGACTTTTCCGGCGAATCTCACGCGGTCACTCCTTCGAGCCGCGCGCGTAGTTTCTGTACGCCCGCAAAATCGCCGACGTTCATCACGTCGGGAGCGTTCGGCAGACGCTTCATGAGCGGCGCCAAGACCGGGCTCGCGCCGAATTCGACGACCAGGTCCAAGCCGTAGGAGAGCAGCTTTTCGGCGGTCTCGTGCCAGCGGACCTCGTCGGTGATCGAACGCACGAGATTGGTGCGAATGCTCGCGACGTCGCGGTACGGCTGCGCATCGACGTTGCTGACGACATCGAACGACGGAAGCGCAAAGGTCCCCGACTCGACGGCCGCGCGGTAGCGCTCGATCGCGGGCTCCATCAGCGCGCTGTGCCAGGCACCGGAGACGTTGAGCGGGACGACCCGCTTGGCGCCGGCCTCGAGCATCGCATCGCCGGCTTCGAGCACGCCGTCGAGGTCGCCGCTGATCACGATCTGGGTCGGCGAGTTGAAGTTGGCGAGTTGCACCCGCGTGCCGGTGTGCGAACGCAAGGCGTCGACGACCGCACGGACCTTCTCGGCATCCAACCCGAGCACGGCGGACATCCCGCCGGGCGCGAGATCTGCCGCATGTTGCATGGCCTTGCCGCGTTCGTCGACGATGCGCAACGCTTCGTCGAACGAGAGCGAGCCCGCGATCGTCAGGCTGCAGAGTTCGCCGAACGAATGTCCGGCGCTCGCGACCGGGGCGAGCGTATCGCCGACGGCGGTATAGAGCGCCACGTTGGTCGCGAAGATGGCGGGTTGACTGTAGAGCGTTTCGCGCAACTTCTCATCCGGACCGGTGCGCTGAAGCGCGAGCAGATCGTAGCCCAGCACGGTGGCCGCGCGATCGAAGAGCGCCTTCGCGGCCGGGGCGTTCTCGGCGGCATCGACGCCCATGCCGACGGCCTGCGAACCCTGTCCTGGAAAGACGACGCCGACGCGAGCCATTAGGCCGTCCACCGCCAACAGACCGCGCCCCACGAGAGTCCGCCGCCGAAGCCGACGAACACGATCGTATCGCCGGCTTTGATCCGTCCCGCATCGAGCGCTTCGGAGAGCGCGAGCGGGATCGAAGCGGACGACGTGTTTCCGTACTCCTCGATGTTGATCAGGACTTTTTCGGGCGGCATCTCGAGATATTTAGCGGCCGCATCGATGATGCGGCGGTTGGCCTGATGGGGGATCAGGAAGTCGAGGTCGCTCTTCTGGAGGTTCGCCTTGGCGAGCGCGACGTCGGTCGCCTGGATCATCTTGGTGACCGCGAACTTGAAGACTTCGCGGCCTTCCATCTTGATGAACTGTTCGCCGGCTTCGAGCGAAGCCGGGTCGGCCGCCTTGCGCGAGCCACCGATAGCGACCTGGAGCAACTCGGGCTTCATGCCGTCAGAACCGAGTTCCGAGGAGAGGAATGAATCGCTCTCGGAAGCTTCGAGGATGACCGCGGCCGCGCCGTCGCCGAACAGGATCGCCGTGCCGCGGTCCTTCTGGTTGGTGATCTTGGAGAGGGTCTCGGCTCCGATCAGCATCACGCGCTTGTAGACGCCCGCGCGCACCAGGCTCGAACCGACGGTCAGACCGTAGATGAACCCGCTGCAGGCGATCTCGATATCGAAGGCCGGCTTGTCGGTCGCGCCGAGGGCGGCGGCGACGATGCAGGCGGTCGCGGGGAACGGATAATCCGGCGTCGCGGTGGCGACGATATAGCAGTCGATGTCCGATGCGCTAAGCGTCGTACGGCCGAGGGCGTCGCGTGCGGCGGCGATCGCAAGATCGCTCGTCGCCTGATCCGGCGCGGCGTAATGACGCCGCTTCATGCCGGTCCGCGAGACGATCCATTCGTCGGACGTCTCGAGGGACTTCTCGAAGTCCGCGTTCGTCACGATGCGATCGGGCGCATAGCGTCCGACCGCGGCGATCTTGACGCCGGTAGCGCTCAAGCTGCTTTAGCCGTGCGAATGGCCGGCGTGATCGTCTTTGACCGCGACGACTTGACGCCCGTCATACGTACCGCAGGTGCCGCATACGAAATGCGGACGCTTCGGCTGATGACACTGCGGGCATTCCACCACCGTCACCGGGTTGAGCTTCCAGTTGGCCGCACGGCGGCTGCGCGTCTTACTGCGCGGAGTCTTCCATTTAAGGTTAGCCACGATCGTCTCCGATAGTACACGAGCAACCGCCC
>JBEPVY010000189.1:0-4304 GCA_041690835.1 Vulcanimicrobiota bacterium
CTCGATGGGCGAAGGCCAGTTGCCCGGCTAGGGCAACGCCGCAATAAACGCGTGGATCCGGCCGACGTCGGCCCTATCCGGGTCAATCGTTGCGGCACGGGCGCGCAAGATGCTCCGATCAAGAAGTCCGGCGTCCCACGCCGCGCGACAGAACTCAATATCCTTAGCCCGGCTGGCCGCGAGCTTCGCGATGACCAGGTCATGCGGTTCCATACACCAGCCAGTGGCGCCATTGGTGTTTTGGCCGCGGATCGGAACGAGACGGCCGCGCCAACCTTCCGGCGCAACTGCTGTCTCGGGGCCGACCATACTCGCGTAGTATCCGTACATCTCATGAAAGCTCGATAATTCACCGAGCGTTCCATCGATCTCGTCGGCCCTCTCCAAGCGGGTCTTAGGGAACATATCCGCCTCCATCGATGTGGCGAGCCGCCCATCGGCATCGGGAACCGCGCCGAGAATGGCCTGACTCCCGATGACGATTATCTCGTTGTCGCCCGTGGCGCTTGCAGCTGCGCGGATGAGGTGCTCGAGATCCTCTCGCTTCATGAGCGATACGCGCGCAAAATGCCGTCTCGCTCCTCTTGCGCGAGAATCCCGACGAACGGTGAAGATTGGCGGAGGCGTTTCGCTCGTTGGCCAGCGCTGCGCAGAACGCTGACGACTTCGCCTACGCCCTTACGAAGCACGCTTTCCCACTCGCTGAGGTAGCTCTCGCTGCGCCCCTGCTGCTTCCATCTATCGATATTCCGACTCGCGACGCCGATCAGTTGCGGCTCCGCCTCGATCTTCGCCGCGATCAGTCGATGAAAGGCAAGGCTCCGCCGATCGACCAGATCGTGACCGCTTTCGTCGCCGCAACGGCGTCGATATGAACGGGCGTTATGATCGGCTGCCCGATGTTTGGACGAACAGTACGCCGGCCTCTGCCCCCGGCTTTTGGCCGCGATGCTCTGGAAAGCCGGGATTTCATCCCCACAGAATCGGCAGCGGTCAAGCAAGCTACTATTCATATAGTTATACTATCTTATTTTATTGATTTCAGCAACCCGATCACCCTGTCGTCGCTAATCTCGGGGAATCTATCTTCACCTCAAGACACAAGGGGCGTGCACCTCGCCGGAGAATATCGCCGGATGGAAGCACCCGCAGTCACCAAGACCGTCGGGCACTTTATCTCTGGCTCCGTCGTGGGCGCAGACGATAGTGCACGGTACGGCGATATCTACGATCCGGCCCGCGGCGAGGTTCAAGCCCGCCTAGCGTTCGCCGATCAAGCCATCATCGATAAGGCCGTCGCGGCCGCGAAGAAGGCCCACAAGACCTGGAGCACCACCCCGCTCGGCAAGCGCGCCGAGGTCTTTTTTTCGTTTCGGGCCTTAGTAAAAGCCCACGCCGACGACTTCGCCCGCATCGTCTCGAGCGAGCACGGCAAGGTCGTGAGCGATGCCGGCGGTGAGGTCACCCGCGCGCTTGAGGTCATCGACTTCGCGTGCAATCTGGCCCACCACATGAAGGGCGAGATCAGCGAGAACGTCTCGACCACGATCGACACGTACTCGCTCAAACAGTCCGTTGGCGTCTGCGTCGGCATCACACCGTTCAACTTCCCGATGATGGTCCCGGTCTGGATGTATGCCCCCGCGATCGCGGCCGGCAACGCGTTCATCCTCAAACCCTCCGAGCGGGATCCGTCGGCCGCCATGCTGATGGGCCAGCTCTGGAAAGAAGCGGGCCTCCCGGACGGCATCTTCCAGGTCGTCCACGGCGATAAGTTCGCGGTCGATGCGTTCATCAAGCATCCCGACGTCGCGTCGATCGCGTTCGTCGGCTCCACCCCGATCGCGCAGTACGTCTACGAGACGTCGGCCGCACAGGGCAAGCGCGTCCAGGCTCTGGGCGGCGCCAAGAACCACATGGTCGTGATGCCGGATGCCGACATGGACACCGCCGCCGACGCCGCCGTCTCGGCCGCGTACGGTTCGGCCGGTCAGCGCTGCATGGCGATCTCGACGGTCGTCTCCGTCGGCGGCGCCGGCGATGCGCTGATGAAAAAGATCCAGGAACGCATTGCCGGCCTCAAGATCGGTCCCGGCCACGACGCCAAGACCGATATGGGCCCGGTCGTCAGCGCCGCCGCCCGCGACAAGATCAACGGCTACATCGCTACCGGCGCGTCCGAAGGCGCGAAGCTCCTCACCGACGGCCGCGACATCCAAGTCGTCGACTACGAGAACGGCTTCTTCGTCGGCCCGACCCTGTTCGACGACGTCAAGACCAACATGACCATCTACAAAGAAGAGATGTTCGGCCCGGTGCTGATCAACTTGCGCGTCGACACGCTCGACCAAGCCTTGGAACTCATCGAAAAGAATCCGTACGGCAACGGCACCTCGATCTTCACGCGCAGCGGCACCGCGGCGCGCAAGTTCCAGACCGAAGTCCAAGCCGGCATGGTCGGCGTCAACGTACCGATCCCGGTTCCGGTCGGCTACTTCTCGTTCGGCGGATGGAAAGCGTCGCTGTTCGGCGACCTCAACATCTACGGCCCGGACGGCTTCAAATTCTACACCCGCAACAAGGTCGTGACGAGCCGTTGGAACGACGCCAACGCCGGCATGAACCTCGGCTTCCCCACCCACAAATAACCGAAGAGAACTGGTGAGCATGGACACGCCCTTCCCGGGAGCGGATATTCACAAGCCGCTCTCCAAGCTCGAAGTTTCCATCGAAGCTTCCCGCTGTCTGTATTGCTACGACGCGCCCTGTATGGATGCGTGTCCCTCGGATATCGATATCCCGGGCTTCATCTGGCAGATCGCCGACGGCAATCTCAAGGGCAGCGCCCGCACGATCCTCGAGTCCAACGCGATGGGCGCCTCGTGCGCCCGGGTCTGTCCGGTCTCGGAACTGTGCGAAGGCGCCTGCGTCTACCATCACGACGACACCCCCATCCGGATCGGCGATCTGCAACGCTACGCCACGGACTACGTCCGCGAGACCGGCGAGCAGATATTCGAAGCCGGTCCCGCAACGGGCAAGAACGTCGCCATCATCGGCGGCGGCCCGGCCGGCCTTGCGACCGCGCGTGATCTGCGCCGCTACGGCCACGCCGTCACCATCTTCGACGGCCACGACGAACTCGGCGGCCTGAACACCTACGGCATCGTGCCGTTCCGTCTCTCCACCGAAGTCGCGCTCTGGGAGGCCAAACAGGTCACCGACATGGGCGTCGACGTGCGCGCCAACACGATCGTCGGACGCGACGTCCAGATGGACGACCTCGTCAAGGACTACGACGCCGTCGTGATCGCATGCGGCATGGGCGGCGTCCCGACGCTCGGCATTCCGGGCGAAGATCGCGCCTGGGACGCCCTCGACTTCATCGATCGGGCCAAGACCGGCAAGCCGCTCCAAGGCGAACTCGGCAAGCACGTCGCCGTGATCGGCGCGGGCAACACCGCGATCGACGCACTGACCTGCGCCAAACGCCTGGGCGTCGACCGGGTCACCTGTTACTATCGCCGCGGCCCCGAATCGATGACCGCCTACGACTTCGAATACGAATTCGCAAAGCAAGAAGGCATCGAGTTCCGCTTCTTCACCGCCCCGGTGAAGCTCGACGACGCGGGCCTGACGCTCTCGGAAACCTCGCTCGAAGGCGGCCGCCTCACGCTGCTCGCTGACACCGAGTTCGTGGAACCGGTCACGACCGTCATCAGCGCGATCGGCCAAGGCCGTTTGATGAAGACGTTGGTCACGCTCGGCGTCACCCTCGACGACGGCGTCGTCCGCGTAACCGACGACATGGCCACCACCCGCCAAGGCGTCTACGCCGCCGGCGACGCGATCTACGCCAAGGGCCAACGCGAAGCCATGGTCGTCGAAGCCGCCCAACAAGGCAAAATCGCCGCTCGCAGCATCGAAGCCTACCTCATGCCGGAGCGCCAAGCTCCCGCCCCCAAACCGCTCCCCGACCTCATCCCCGCCGGCCACGACCACTCGCGCCCGGTTACGAAGGTCACAGCATATCCCGTCGCGCCGAACGGACACGCATAACATGGCAGATCTAACCGCAAACCTCGCAGGCATCAAGAGCCCCAACCCGTTCTGGCTCGCCTCCGCACCGCCGACCAACAGCGGCTACCAAGTGCTGCGAGCATTCGAAGCCGGCTGGGGCGGCGTCGTGTGGAAAACGCTCGGCACGCCGATCACCAACGTGACCTCGCGCTTCGCGAGCTTCACCTATAAGAACAACCGCATGGCCGGCATGAACAACATCGAGTTGATCACCGACCGTCCGC
>JBEPVY010000190.1:0-4261 GCA_041690835.1 Vulcanimicrobiota bacterium
GATTCAGGCCGGGAAGGCTTGAGTTGATGAAGGAACACCAGGTCTTGAAACGTCTCGCTCTCGCCGCCTCGTTTGCGCTTGCCTTGGGCATCGCGTTCTTGGCCACTCCTCCGACCGTCGACGCGCGCGGTCCGGCCGCAACGCCAACCCCCACGCCGACGCCGGCCGCACTGCCGACGGCGAGCCCGGAGCCGGCCTCGGTCGCGATTCCGCGTCTTCAGGCGCGCCTCAAGGCCAACCCGAACGATCAGGACGCGATGATCCAACTCGCGTATCAGCTCCTCGGCATCGGTCGCCCCGATCTCTCGGTACAGATCACGCAGCAGTTGATCAAACTCGGCAACAAGTCCGCGCAGGTCTACGCGTTCGACGGCTCGGCGTTCCAATCGCTCGGCCAGACCGATCGTGCCCTGGCCGACTTCGAACAGGCCTCGACGATCGATCCGACCAACCTCGGCGTGCTCTCGCAGCTCACCGACCTCTACGTCCGCGCGAACCGTCTGTCCGACGCCGAACGCGTCGCCAAGCGCGCGCTGACGTTCAACAAGACCGAACCGCAAGCGCTCGAGAACATGGGCCTCGTCTACGCAAGCGAAGGGCACTTCGACGACGCGCGCGTCCAGTACGAAGCGGCCGCCGTGCTCGATCCGAAGGACGTTCAGCCGATCGTCCAGATCGCGAACACCTACAACGCGCAGAACAACATCCCGATGGCGCTCCAGACGGTCGACCGCGCGCTCAAGATCGACCCCTCGAACATCCAGGTGCTGGTCTATAAGGCCGACCTGTACGGCAAGCAGCACGACGACGCGCACGTCGGCCAGGCCTTCGACGACGCCGTTGTGGCGGCGCCGACCGACGATCAGAAGGTCGCCATCCTGGTCCGCAAAGCCGCCTACTACATCGATTCTAAGAAGAACCAGATCGCGGAAGCGATCCTGACCGACACCGAAGCGAAGTACCCGAAGGTCGCCGGATCGCACATCGCCTACGGCGACTTCCTGGCGCAGAACAAGCAACTCCCGCGCGCGCAGGCCGAATGGCAGATCGCCCTCGGCATCGACAAGAACAATCCGCAGGCGTTGCTCCGCATGGGCCAATCGTCGCTTGCCAACAACAAGGCCACCGACGCGGTCGGCTACCTGAAGCGCTACACGGCGGTCTCGCCGGACGCGCAAGGCTACGCCATGCTCGGCCAGGCGTATTCGTACACGCACGACTACGCACGTTCGCGTGCCGCCTGTTCCAACTCGTTCCAGATCCAGCGCGCGCCCGAGACGCTCTCGTGCGTCGCCGGCGCCGACTTCGAGCTGAAGAACTACAAAGAAGCCGGCCAGATCTTCGACGCGCTGGACATCAGCGCCAAGGGCTTCCTGGACGCCAATCCGCAGATGCTCTTCATCGCGGCGAAGTCGTACCAGAATACCAAGCAGACGGCCAAGGCGATCGCCGCCTACAAGCGCCTGCTGCCGATGACGAAGAAGGGCTCGAAAGAGTACAAACTCATCGCCGGCAACATCGCGACCCTCACCAAGAAGAAGTAACTCCACGCGCATCGTCTACGATCGCATCTACGGCGACCATCTCCGCAACCTCGGGCAGCCTGACTGCTCCGAGCGCGCAGAGGTGGTCGCTTCGCGTTTAGGCGACCGCTTTGGGCCGGAAATCTTCCTCGCCGCAAGAGACGCGACGGATGAGGAACTGCGCGGCGCACACACCGCGGCGTATCTCGAGTTGGTGAAGCGAGAGTGCGAAGCGGTCGGCCACGCGCATTACCTCTCGACCGGCGATGTCGTCGTCGACGACTCCACCCTCGCAGTCGCCCGCCGAGCCGCCGGCGGTGCGATCGTGGCCATGGAACATGCCGTCGAGACGCGCAGACCCACGTTCGCCCTCGTCCGTCCACCCGGCCACCACGCGGAAGCCAAAGCCGGTATGGGCTTCTGTCTCTTCAACAACGCCGCTGTCGCCGCGCGCTCGTTCTTGCACAAGAACGGCGGCCGAGTGCTCGTGGTCGACTTCGACTACCATCACGGCAACGGCACCCAAGACGTAGCCGGCAGTGGCCTCTCCTACGTCTCGACCCACGCACATCCCGCCTACCCCGGAACGGGCGCGCAGAGCTACACGCTCCCCGGCAACGACGAGATCGTCAACGTCCCGCTTCCCGTAACCGGCGTTTCGACCGAAGCGTTCATCGCGACATGGGAGCAACTGCTTCCGGCGATGGCGCGTCGCGTCAGACCGACCATGCTCGTGATCAGCGCCGGCTTCGACTACGTCAAGGGTGACCCGGTCGGCGACCTCGGCGTCGACATCGAAGCCGCGACCCACCTCGCCTCCATCATCAACGCCACCGCCGCCGAACACGACGCCGACGTCGCCTACGTCCTCGAAGGCGGCTACCACATCGAAGCCCTGAGCGAGTCGATCGCGCAGATCGTCATCGCGAGCGATGCGAGGCGCATCGAGGCAAGCGAAGCGGATCCGGCCACTTCACAAGCGTAACGCGGAAAATTTCACCACAAGCGTAGCGCGGAACATGTCATCCCGAGCGTAGCGCAAAGCGCGTAGTCGAGGGACCCCCAAGAGCGTTACGGAACGACCGAAGCCGCGATCTTCACCAGTTCGCTACGCGATAGTTCGCCGACGAGCGCGAAGTGGAGCCCCGCTTCCGACCACGAGAGCAGCGTGATCGGGCCCTGTTCGACGTATTGCGCGTCGTGATTTTCGACGCGGATCTTCTTGGCGGTGTAGTGCGAGAGGTCGACGGCGACGTCGCGGGCGTTCTCGAAGAGCGAGATCGTGCGGATACCGTCGCTGTAGAGCAGATGGAGCGTACGGACGCCGTTGACGTCGGTCACGTCGCCCGTCACCGGCAAGAAGCCTTCGGGCAGATAGCGCGGGCTCTGCGCGTTGAAGCCGGCCGTCTTGACGGCGGCCTTGATGTTGCTCGAGGGTTGCGCGTGGCGCGAGCCTTTGATCGTGGTCATGCCGCTGGGCACTTGGAAGACCTGGCTCGGGATCGACGTTGTATAGCGCAGGTTCGAAAAGCGGGTCTGGGACGTGAGCGCGCCGTTGGCGGCGTAGCGTTCTTTCTGTAGCACCAGATGCGTCTTGGCATCCATCCAGATCCGCATGACGGTCTGACCTGTGTGCTTGTTGACCAGCATCACCACGTTGCACTTCTGGCCGGCGACGGTCTCGTCGGGGGCCGAGTCGGCGCGATAGTTGGTCGAGAGCAGACCGAAGTTGTCGTCCATCGCGACCTGGTCGTCGATCGCGTCGTTCTCGTCCACGATCACGCGGTTGCGCTGGACGTCGATGCTGTAGCGGTTCTCGCCGTGGGTGAGGATCGAATCGCCGTAGAGCGACTGCGGCGCGAGATACCAGCGGCGCGTCAGGTCCGGCGCGCGGTGCTCGATGCGGTAGACGCTGGCCTGCGTCTGCGACTCGCCGATCTCGAGGGTCTGCACTTCGCCGACGAACGAGACCGCGCGCGGTGCGCCGATCGCCAGGCGGAGCAGGCGCGAGGCATCGTCGGCGTGCGCCGGCGCGATGCCGGCGAGCGCGAAGACGGTCAGTGCGACGAGCGCGTTACGGACGAGCATCGGCCGTCAACGTCACCGGATCGACGGCGACCGCCGAGGCGTTGACCGGATCTCCGGTGGTGGTGAGCGAGCCGGGAATCGTCTCCGACGCATCGCCGAACGGCATCGTCCCGTTCACGGCGGCGTGATCATCGAGATAATAGGCCGCGTCGATCGAGGGCGGATTGCGGCGGAAAAGCTGTGGTGCGAAGAACAGGCCCAGCACCAGCACGGCGGCCAGCGGAACAAGGATCGCGGGCTTCAGCCACGCGCTCATCCGTTCGAGCAGACTCGGCGGCGAAGCGAGTTCGTAGACGCCCGCCCAGATGGTCGCTTCCACGCCGGCGGGCAGATCGCGCTCCTCGGCGGCCGCTTCGCGCTGCAACGCTTCGGTCAGCGCGGTCTCGGCGCGCATCGATGCCTGGCAGTCGGGACAGCCGGCAAGATGTGCGAAGACCGCCGCGTCGTCCTCGGGAGCGAGCGCGTGGTGCAGATAGTCGATCAGTTGGTCTTGTGTCAGATGCTTCATGTGTGTAATACGTCGTAGTGTTCCACGAATCGTCGCAGTTGCGCGCGGGCGCGGTGGAGGCGTGACCTCACCGTCCCGATCGAGCATCCCGCGATGTCCGCGATCTCTTGATAGCTCAGCTCCTCGATATCGGCCAGGACGA
>JBEPVY010000191.1:0-4250 GCA_041690835.1 Vulcanimicrobiota bacterium
TGTAGACCGTGCCGAACTCGGTCGCTTGCGAGATCGAGATCGCGCGCGGCGTCACATGATGCGCGTCGCTGCCGCGGCCGAGCAGCGGATCGATCAGTGCGGGTGTGAGCTTTCCGTCGGCGTCGGTCTGGACGTTAAGGATCTTGCAACCCGTGATCCGCTCGAGCGCGCCGCATTCGTCGGTCGTCAGGTGCGCGCTCGCTGGTGCGATGACGGCTTCGAACGAGCGCAACGTCGCGAGGAAGGTCAGGACGTTCGCGCCGGTACCGTTGAAGGCGAAATAGACGCCGGTATCGTCGCCGAAGATCGAGCGGAAACGTGCGATCGCCCGATCCGTGTACGGGTCGTGCCCGTAGCCGACGGCATCGCCCTCGTTCGCCGCTTCGAGTGCGCGGAGGATGGCGGGCGCGACCGGGGCGTTGTTATCGCTTGCGAACGTGACGCTCATCCCGTTTTCTTGGCCAGCCCGGCGGCGGTCGCCTGGCGCGTCGGGCTTGCTAGCCCCTATTGCGGGGGTGTGTTCGGGCACTCGGTGAGCGTGATGTCCCCCATCGCATCTTCGTGTTGCATGACGTACTGCACGAGCGGTGGTTCATCGGCGCGCATCGACTTCGGAGGGAACTGGAAGAAGATGGGCGCGTCGGTATGCTTGAACGGGTCCATCGCGGTGTTGCGATAGTGCCACGGGTAATCGAGGGTCACAGTTTCGGCATGCCCATCGGCATAGTGCACGGTCATCTCGATGCCGTCGTAGTAATAGAGTCCGGTTGACGCATCGTAGCTCGCCGCCCTCGGGTCGGCGAAGTCGATGACGCCGCAGGCGCCGCCGCTCCCATTCCCCTGGTCGCCCGCACCGCTGCCGTTCCCGCCGGTTCCGAGGCTCCCGACAGTCCCTTTGCTCCCGGCGCCCGCGCCCTGTCCACCGACGGGTACCGAGATGATCGGCTTGCTGTGATACTTGGTGACGACCTTTGGGCGATTCGCAGCCGGCCTTTTGACGATCTCGCGTCGCGATGACTTACCCGGATCGACGACCTGCGCGAGAACGAGCGGCCGGATCGAGGGCGTCGGACGCGGCGTCGGGGACGGCGTCGGTTTGGGTTTGTGGCTGATCTTGACGAGCTCGACGTTGGCGACGATCTCGTCGGCCGGCTCGGGAGCGCGGGTCATGAGGATCGCGACGAAGATGGGCGCGAGTATGGCGACGATCGCGACCGCGAACGAGAACGCGACGGTCAGCCGCCGGGAGTCGGTCTCGCCGAAGAATAGACCGAGCCACCCGGGACGGGATGGCTCGGTTCGAGGGCGGCGGATCCGGTTATCCGGGGTCGACTCCATACGTCTGGTAGTACCACTTCTTGAACTGGTCGTAGGTCGGGTAGTACCCGTATTTCTGGTAGAACCACGTGCGGTAGGCGGTCTGGCGGCGGGTGGTCTCTTGCATTTCCAGGCGCTTCGCGCGGACCTTGTGGTTGTAGTTCGTGATCAGCACGCCCGCAGCCGCGCCGAGCAAGATGATGTTCCGGGTGCTGGCGGCTCCGTTGGCCAGGGCCGGGGCGACGGCCCCGCCGGCCAGCGCGAGCGTCAGCGCCGCGGCTAGCAACTTCTGCTTCAAATTGTACCTCTTTTCAACAAGGGAGGCGCGTCGACGGTCTCCACGGAATCTCGGCCCCGTGGCTATCGAAACGCTCATCCGCGCAATCCCGGATTTTCCGATTCCCGGGATCCTTTTCCGTGACATTACCCCGTTACTGAAGGATAAGCAAGGTTTTAAAGAAGCGGTCGACCTGTTCGTCGAGCGCTTTAAGGACCGGGGTATCGACTACGTCGTCGGCATCGAAGCGCGCGGTTACATGCTTGGCGCGCCGCTGGCGTACGCGATCGGGGCCGGCTTCGTGCCGGTGCGTAAGCCCGGGAAGCTGCCGTATAGCAAGCTTTCGGAGTCGTACGCGCTCGAATACGGAACCAACTCGCTCGAGATCCACGCCGACGCGCTGGGCAACGGCGACAAGGTCCTCGTCGTCGACGATCTGCTCGCGACCGGCGGAACTGCCGCCGCGACCAGGCGCTTGCTCGAGCGTCTCGGTGCGCAGGTCGAAGCGTTCGCCTTTCTGATCGAACTCGAAGCGCTCAAGGGGCGCGACGCGCTCAAGGGGATCGCGGTCGAGACGTTCATCTCGTATTAGGCGTTAACAGGCACATGCGCATTCTCGTCGCTCTCATGCTGGTCGCCGCGACCTCGCTGGTCGCATTCTCCGCGACCGCCCCGCAGGCTGCCTGGGCCCGTGCCCACGCCTCGCCGACCCCGGCTCCGACCCCGCTCCCGCCCGAAGATCCGGCCGCGACCAAGGTCGCGACCAAGCAGTTCTTGGCCTGGCAGATCGGATCGATCGATCGGACCAAATACACCGACGAGTTGAACGCGCTCGCGGACGCCGACCAAGTCACCCATACGGCCGCCGCCCTGCGTCAGCTCGGGGGGCTCAAGAGTATGCAGTGGATGGGCTACCGCAACGCCGAGGGCGTCCCCGAAGGCTCCAAGACCTACGTCTACCGGGCCAACTGCCTCAACGGCAGTGTCCTGATGCAGTTCTCGCTTACCCCCACCGGCAAAGTGGCGGGGATCATCTTCCGGGACAACCTGACCGACTTCTAGGATTCCGTGACAGTGGCGGGATGGTGTGGCAGAATAGAGCCTATACCTATGACGGTCGCTGAACTCGTTGCCAAAGTACAGTCTTACGACCCGTCGCTTGACGGGTCGTGGCTTACGCGGGTCTATCAGGTGGCGGAGGACGCCCACGAGGGGCAACGCCGTGCCTCGGGCGAGTCCTACATCGAGCATCCGCTCGCGGTCGCGGCGATCCTGGCCGACCTCGAAATGGACCGCCACACGATTGCGGCCGCCCTGCTCCACGACGTGGTCGAAGACACCACCATCACGAGCGAGGAAGTCGCGGCCCAGTTCGGCGAGGAGATCGCAAGCCTGGTCGACGGCGTCACCAAGCTGACGCGGATCCCTTACCAATCGAAGGAAGACGCCCAGGTCGAGAACTTGCGCAAGATGTTCATGGCGATGGCCAAGGACATCCGCGTCATCATCATCAAGCTCGCCGACCGCCTTCACAACATGCGCACGCTCTCGTCGCTCTCGCCGGCCAAGCAGCAAGGCATCGCGCGCGAGACCCTCGACATCTACGCGCCGATCGCGCACCGCCTCGGGATCTGGAAGATCAAGTGGGATATCGAGGACCTGTGTCTGCGCTATCTGGATCCGGAACGGTATCGCGAGATCGTCGAGCGCGTGAACAAGACCCGCGACGATCGCGAAGCCGACGTCGAGACCGTGATCGGTTCGCTGCGCGACGAGTTCGCAAGCCTCAAGGTCGATGCCGAGATCCAGGGGCGCCCCAAACATTTCTATTCGATCTACACGAAACTGAAGAAGGGCCGCGACTTCTCGACGATCTACGATCTGACCGCGATCCGGATCATCGTCGACTCGGTCAAGGACTGCTACGCCGCACTCGGCGCCGTCCACGCCCTCTGGACGCCGCTGCCCGGACGCTTCAAAGACTACATCGCGATGCCCAAGCCGAACATGTACCAGTCGCTGCACACGACGGTCGTCGGCCCGCACGGGGATCCGCTCGAAGTCCAGATCCGTACCTGGGAGATGCATCGCACCAGCGAGTACGGGATCGCGGCGCACTGGCGCTACAAAGAAGGCGGCAAGGCCGACCAGTTCGAGAACAAGCTTTCCTGGCTGCGCGCATTGCTCGAGTGGCAGAAGGACATGCGCGACTCGCGCGTGTTCATGGAGAGTCTCAAGCTCGACCTGTTCGATAGCCAGGTCTTCGTGTTCTCGCCGCGCGGCGACGTCTACAACATGCCGGCCGGCGGTACGCCGCTGGACTTCGCGTTCGCGGTGCACACCGACGTCGGAAATCATTGCGTCGGCGCCAAGGTCAACGGCCGTATCGTGCCGCTCGACTCCACCCTCTCGAACGGCGACATCTGCGAGATCCTGGTGAACAAGTCGAGCGGCCGGCCGTCGCTGGACTGGCTCTCGATCGTCAAGATGTCGAGCGCGAAACACAAGATCAAACAGTGGTTCCGCAAGGAGCATCGCGAGGAGAACGTGCTCGCCGGCCAAGAGGCCGTCGAGAACGAACTGACGCGCGAGCGCCTGCGCGTGGATCTCGCGCGCGGCGACGTGATCGAGCGGATCGCCAACCGGATGAACTACG
>JBEPVY010000192.1:0-4222 GCA_041690835.1 Vulcanimicrobiota bacterium
CCAACGAAGCGACCCGCAAAGATCTCGAGAACCTGATCGTCACCGCCGGCTTCAAACCCGTCATCCGCGACACGTACTGGAACCTACGCGACGACGTCGCGCTCGCTACGGCGTAACGGCTAGTACATCATCGGCGCGCCCGCGCCGATGGTAATGCCGGGCGTCATCCGGAGCGTGAAGGCCTGGCCGATTATCGGCGGGCTCAGGGTGGTATAGCTGTTCGAATAGGAATACACGTCAGAGGTGATCCCCGGCCGAATGTGGCGGCCCGGCGTGTGGTCGACGATGCGGGCGATGTTGCCGATATCGGATGTCATCGTCGCCCTGACTTGCACGGACCGATCCGCGAAGACGGCGATCCGAGGGAGAGAGATCGGGGTGAGGCCGTCATGCTCGATGATGACGGTGTAGTTTCATGATCGTGCAACGAGAGGCGGGTGCGGTGCGTGACGGCGGTCCCTCGACTACGCTTCGCTACGCTCGGGATGACACAGGTGCGTGCCCCGGTCTGGTGTCACGGGCGAGGCGTTTTGATGTTTTGGGCGGTTAGCGCGCTTCGCGGATCGTGGCGGCTCCGAGTACCTCTTCGCCAGCCTCGTCGAAGAAGGCGACGAGTTGGCCGGGGGTGATCGCGCGCTGGCCTTGCGCGAACGAGAGTTCGAGGCTGCCGTCGGGGTTGACGGTCGCCTTTGCGGGGGCGGGGACGGCGCGGTAGCGGACCATCGCGAGTACGTCGGTGGGGCCGTTCGCGAAGTGTTCCGGGCGGATCAGGTTGACTTCGTCGGCGATCAGGTCGTTCGAGTAGAGTTCGTCTTCGCGGCCGATCACGATCGTGTTGGTCTTGGCGTCGACGCGGGTGACGAACTTCGCGCCGTCGCTGCTCGCGGGCAAGCCCTGGCGTTGGCCGACCGTGTAGTTGGCGATGCCGGTATGTGCGCCGACGATCGCGCCGTCTGCGTCGGTCACGTCGCCTGCGGTGTTGATGCCGGGGCGGACGCGTTCGAGCACTTCGCGGTAGTCGCCGCCTTCGACGAAGCAGATGTCCTGCGACTCGACCTTGTCGTGCACGGGCATCCCGAGTCGGAGCGCATGCGCGCGGGTCGCTTCCTTGTCGAGTTCGCCGAGCGGCAGCAGCAACGTCGAGAGCTGGTCCGGCGTCAACTGGGCGAGCGCGTAGGCCTGATCCTTCGAATACTCGTTGCGATAGAGATGCGGGCCGTCGTCACGATGATCGATGCGCGCGTAGTGACCGGTCGCGACGTACTGCGCGTCCAGGCGATCCGCATATTCCCGCAGGGTGCCGAGCTTCACGAAGTTGTTGCACGAGACGCACGGGTTGGGGGTCCGGCCGGCGGCGTAGTCGTCGGCGAAGCGCTCGATCACGTTTTTGCGGAACGTCTCCTGAAAATTGAGGACGTAGTGCGGAATCCCGAGGGTCGCGGCGCTTCGGCGGGCGTCGTCGAAATCGTCGACCCCGCAGCAGCTCTTGGCGTGGGGCGCGCGGGTAGGCGCGTACATCCGCATCGTCACTCCGACGACGTCGTATCCGGCTTCGACCAGGAGCCCGGCGGCCACCGCCGAGTCCACTCCGCCGCTCATCGCGGCAATTACGCGTGCTTTTGCCATGGGTCTTGCGGACAGGATAACAGGGTATCGAGGCTAACAGAAGCCCCAAATGCCAGCGCTGGGCGACCGGTTTCGAGCCGCACGTGAGGCTCGCGGCCTTACCTTGTCCGAAGTTTCAGAACAGCTCCGAATCCGGGCTGTCTATTTGGCCGCCATCGAAGAGGAGAACTGGAGCGCCATCGGCGCGCCGGTCTACGCGCGCGGCTTCCTGCGGACTTACGCTCGCTTCCTCGGGCTCGACCCCGAAGAGGCGGTCGGCGCCTTCAATGCCTCGTCCGGCTCGGCCCCGGTCACCTCGTATGCTGCCTCTAAGTCCGCCGACGCGCCTCAGGAAACGATCGCGAGCCCGCGCCGAGGGCTCTCGCCGGTCATCTGGATCGCGAGCCTGATCGCGGTCGTCCTGGTCGCCTACGTGGTCTACAACGCCATGACCCTGCGCCAGGCGGGCACCCCGCCGGACGAGTTGGTCGCGGTCGCGAGCGCCTCCCCGGGAGCGCTTCCTTCTAATAGTCCGGGTCCGGGTGCGACGGGTATCGCATCCGGGGCGCCGTCCGCCTCGCCCTCCCCGGGTGGCCCGAACACGCTCGAGCTACATTTTTCGGCCGCCTCGTGGCTCCGGGTCAGCGTTGACGGCGGTGCTAGTATTGAGGGTACGTTTCCGGCCGGGACCGTCAAGACGTTCCACGGCAAAGTCGCCATCGTCCGGGTCGGCAATGCGGCCGGCGTCGAAGCGTTCGTCGACGGCAAGTCGGCGGGCGTACTCGGCAAAGCGGGCGACGTCGTCGACCGCACCTTCGTCCTCTAGGAGCAACCATCAGTGGCTAGCGAATTTTCGTTCGATGTCGTGTCGAAGATCGACCGGCAAGAGCTCGACAACGCGCTCAATCAGGCGCGCAAAGAGATCGAGAGCCGCTTCGATTTCAAACATTCGAAGACCGAGATCACGTCGGATGAGAAGACCATCACGATCGTCTCCGACGACGAACTGAAGATGAGGAACGTGGTCGACATCGTGCAGGCGAAGGCGATCAAGCGCGGCATCGATATCAAGGCGCTCGAACTCGGCAAGGTCGACTCGGCGGCGCTCGGCGCGGTGCGTCAGGTGATCACGCTGCGCAACGGCCTGCCCAAGGACAAGAGCAAGATCCTGACCGAGAAGATCCGCTCGCTCAAGCTCAAGGTCACCTCGCAGATCCAAGACGAGCAGATCCGCGTGACCTCGAAGAGCAAAGACGACCTGCAGACGGTCATGAACGAACTCAAGTCGATGACCTTCGATTTCCCACTCCAGTTCGTCAACTACCGCTAGGAATATCGATGCCGTCAGTCTCCTTCGTCTCGCTCGGGTGCGCGAAAAATCTCGTCGACACCGAAGTCATGATCGCGAAGTTGGGCGCTGCCGGTTGGCAGCTCGAACCCGATTCTACCCAGGCCGACACGGTCATCATCAACACGTGCGCGTTCATCGACCCGGCCAAGGAAGAATCGACCGACACGATCCTCGAGCACGCGCAGCGCAAGGGCCCCGACCAGCAGTTGGTCGTCGCCGGATGTCTCGCGCAGCGCTACGGCGAGCAGTTGCAAGCGCTGATCCCCGAGATCGACGGCGTCGTCGGCACGGGCGCCTACGCCGGCATCGTCGAGATGCTCGACGACGTGCGCGCCGGCCATCGGCCCGTCCGCCTACAGTTCGACGCCGAACCCGAACACGATTTTCTTCCGCGTCTGATCACGACGCCGCGGGCGACCGCGTATCTCAAGATCGCCGAAGGTTGCGATCACCCGTGCACGTTCTGCATCATCCCGCAGTTGCGCGGCAAATTCCGTAGCCGGAGCGAAGAGTCGATCCTGATGGAGGCCCGCGCGCTCGCCGCGAACGGGACCAAAGAGCTGATCTTGATCGCGCAAGACACCTCCATGTGGGGCCGCGATCGCGGCCATCGCCGCGGTGGCCTCGCGCAACTGCTCGAGGGTCTGCACGAGATCGACGGCATCGAGTGGATCCGCCTGCTCTATCTCTATCCGGCGACCGTCGACGGCGAACTGATCGAAGCGATGGCCCGCTTGCCGAAGGTCTGCAAGTACATGGACATGCCGCTCCAGCACGCCCATCCCGAGGTGCTGCGCGCGATGCTGCGTCCGTCGAACGGCGAGCGCTATCTCGAGATCATCAACGAGTTCCGCGAAAGCATTCCGGGGATCACGATGCGCTCGACGTTCATCGTCGGCTTCCCAGGCGAGACCCAGGCCCACGTGGACTACTTGGAAGAGTGGATCGGCCGAGCCGAACTCGACCGGGTCGGGTTCTTCGAATACAGTGCCGAGGAAGGTACGCCCGGGGCGGAGTTGCCGAATCACGTGCCCGCGCGCGAACGGCGCAAACGCCTGGTACGGTTGCGTGAAGCACAGCGACTCGCATCCGAGCGCGCGCGGGCGAAGCGCATCGGCGATACGGTGCTGGTCCTGGTCGAAGAGCGCCGGACGTTGCGTAAGGGCGACCCGTTCCGGGCCGCGCTCGGCGAGGGTGAAGTCTGGTTCGGACGATCGGCGGGCGAGGCGCCCGGCGTCGACGGCGGCGTGTTCTTCGCCGGCGATG